>JAQBYL010000508.1 GCA_027622495.1 Pseudomonadota bacterium | reverse complement strand
CCACCACCCGGGTGATGCGTCGACCACTCAGGGTCTGGGTGAGCATGCCTTCCCATTGAAAACGATAGGGTTCGGCACTGGCGATCACAACTTCTGTGGGATTCACCTCTACCGCCAGAATCCGGTGACGCTGGGCGAACGCATAGCTCATCACGTCGGTGACGGCGGTTACGTTGATCTTGAGAGGGTCGATGCGCAGGTAAGGCTGTTTGCAGACCTCGGCGAGCCAGACGGTCAGTGTCTCCAGGTCTAAAAGCCGCCCTCCGCCCTTGATCTGGTTGCTGAGCTCTGCGCGGGCGATGAGTTCCAGCGGATGGGCGCCGAGCTGGTCTTTGTCGCGCGGGGCGATGATCAGGTCTTCTGCGGCGCGCGGTTCCACATAGCCATCGAGCGTGAGCTGCCGCAGCAGGGGTCGCAGTTCCAGGGTCTGATCGTCAGCTAGATTGGCGGGCCCCAGGGCTGATTTAGCGGGAAGTGGTGTTGCCACGAGCGGATACTTTGACGCATATGCGATTGCGGTCAGTTAATGCCAGGCCCGCTGGTTTTGCAACTTGCCAGCCGCCCCAGGATGACCTGGGTCACAGTGCCTGTGGCACTTGAACCCAAGCAATGCATCCCTGCCTCAAGTACCGCCTGCAGTGGAATTGTGGTGCAATAGCTCGTTTAAGTTATTGATTCGAACATGACGATGGCGAACTTTGCGGACCGCGACGGTTTTATCTGGCAAAACGGCGAACTCATTGAGTGGCGTGAGGCGAAAGTCCATGTGCTGACGCACACGCTGCACTATGGCCTGGGGGTGTTCGAAGGGGTGCGCGCCTATGACACACCGGGCGGGCCGTGCATTTTTCGGCTGAACGAACACACCAACCGGTTGTTCGACTCGGCCCATATCCTGGGGATTGAAATCCCCTACAGTAAAGATCAGGTGAATGCCGCTCAGCGCGAGGTGTTCAAAGCCAATAATCTGCGCGAAGGCTATCTGCGACCCATGGTGTACCTCGGCAGTGAAGCCATGGGCCTGCGCGCCCAGGGCTTGAGTGTCAACCTGTGCATTGCCAGCTGGCCGTGGCCCGACTACATGGACGCGGATTCGCGGGAAAAAGGCATCCGGGTCAGGACCTCCTCCTACACCCGCCATCACGTCAACATCACCATGTGCAAAGCCAAGGCCAACGGCAACTACATCAACTCCATTCTGGCGCTGCATGAGGCGATTGCCTGCGGCTGCGATGAAGCGTTGCTGCTCGACAACGAAGGGTACGTCGCAGAAGGCAGTGGCGAAAATATCTTCATCGTCCGCAACGGCGTGCTGCACACGCCCGAGCTCACCTCGTGCCTGGACGGCATCACCCGCAACACGGTCATCCATCTGGCCCGTGAACTGGGGATTGAAGTCAAAGAGCGCCGCATGACCCGGGATGAGGTCTACATCTGCGATGAAGCATTTTTCACCGGAACCGCCGCGGAGGTTCTGCCGATCTGCGAACTCGATGGCAGGCGCATCGGTTCGGGTCGGCGCGGGGAGCTCACAGAAAAACTGCAGACCAACTATTTTGACCAGGTGCGAGGCAGACGCAGCGCGTTCTCCGAATGGCTGACCCCGGTATGAAAGAGGTGCAAATCGACTCGCCTGTCTGTCTAGCCGCCGCGCGGCAGGGACCTGGACCTGGAGGTTGAGAAAATACTGATCGTTGCCCCTGCCTGGGTGGGGGATATGGTCATGGCGCATACCCTGGTGCAGGTGCTGAAAGGCCAGGGTGTGTGTGAAATTCACCTGCTGGCGCCACCGGCGACCCTGCCCCTTGCCGACCGCATGCCGGGGGTCAGCCGCGCCATCGTCCTGTCAGTCGGTCACGGTGAAATCGGTCTTGGCAAGCGCAGGGCGCTGGGTCATGAACTTAGAAAAGAGACGTACAGCCGGGCACTGGTGCTGCCTAACAGTCTGAAATCCGCCCTGGTTCCTTTCTTTGCAAACATCCCGCGCCGCACTGGCTGGCAGGGTGAGGCCCGATTCAAACTGCTCAATGATCGACGGGTTCTCGATAAGACCCGTTATCCGCTGATGATCGAACGTTTCATGGCGCTTGCGCTGCCCGCGGGTGCAGACCTGCCGCAACCTTACCCGATGCCTGTGTTGAGCGCCGATCCGGAAAATCTGCAGCGCCTCCTTAAGGATCTTGATCTGCGGCTCGACCGCGGTGTGGTGGTTCTGTGTCCAGGCGCCGAATTCGGTCCCGCCAAGCGCTGGCCGGCCGAACACTACGCCACCGTGGCAAGGCATGCGATCGATAGTGGCAGCCAGGTGTGGCTGCTCGGGTCACCCAAGGACCAGGCTGACTGCGCAGACATACGCACGCGGGTTCCCGAGGCTGTCAACCTGGCGGGCCGCACCCGCCTGGTGGACGCCGTGGATCTCATGTCGGTAGCGACCGCGGTGATCTGCAACGACTCGGGGCTCATGCACGTGGCCTGCGCGCTTGGGCGCCGTACGATTGCCCTGTATGGATCGACCTCGCCGGACTTCACCCCGCCGTTGAGTGAAGACGCACTGGTGTTGTCCGAAGCGCTCGATTGTTCACCCTGCTTTGAACGGACCTGCCCGCTCATCCATATGAACTGTCTGCGGCAGCTTGCGCCAGAACGTGTGATCGAGGCGCTGTGATGGTATGTCCTGTCCGTTCCGGATCTGCCACACCAGCAGAGAGCAGGCGTGTCCTGCTGGTGAAAATGTCGTCGCTGGGTGACGTGGTGCATGCCTTGCCGGCGCTCACCGATGCGGCCGCACAGGGCTTTGAATTTGACTGGGTAGTTGAGGAAGCCTTCTGCGATATCCCGCGACAGCATCCGGCAGTCCGGCAGGTGATCCCGTTTGCCCTGCGCCGCTGGCGCGGCCACCTGATCCGCAGCGGCCCGGAGGTGG
>JAQBYL010000507.1 GCA_027622495.1 Pseudomonadota bacterium | reverse complement strand
CGGGCAGCGGGTGGTAGAGATCTGGGCGGGGCTGCCGATCCTGCTGTTATTAATCATTCTGGCCAGCATGGTTGAACCCACTGTTTACTGGCTGCTGGTTATACTGGTCCTGTTCAGCTGGATGGCTCTGGTGGGCGTGGTCCGCGCTGAGTTCTTACGTGCCAGGAACTTCGAATTTGTTCGTGCCGCACGCGCGCTCGGTGTGTCTGACTTCACCATCATGCGCCGCCACGTCCTGCCAAATGCGATGGTTGCCACACTCACCTACCTGCCGTTCGTGCTGAATGGATCCATCACCACCCTCACCGCACTGGATTTTCTTGGCTTTGGTATGTCGCTGGATTCACCTTCACTGGGTCGCCTGTTGTCTCAGGCAAAGTCCAATCTGCACGCACCGTGGCTCGGCCTGACGGTGTTTTTCACGCTCGGCACAATGCTGACCCTGCTGATCTTTATTGGAGAAAGCGTGCGCGATGCGTTTGACCCACGGCGCAATCAGGACACCTCGCATGTCTGAACCGGTTCTGCGCATCGATAACCTGCGGGTCAACTTCGGATCTAACGAAGCTGTGAAGGGGGTGTCGCTGGAGATTGCCCAGGGTGAGACCGTTGCCGTGGTTGGCGAGTCGGGTTCCGGCAAGTCGGTAACCGCACTTTCAGTGCTGCAGCTGCTGCCTTATCCAATGGCAACGCACCCGAGCGGATCCATCACCGTTTCCGGCGAACAGATGATCGGGGCATCGGCAGCCACGCTGCAGGCGGTTCGAGGTGTACAGGTCAGCATGATCTTTCAGGAACCGATGACCTCGCTCAACCCACTGCATACGGTTGCCAAACAGATCGGCGAAACCCTCATGTTTCACAAGGGCATGTCGGCAAGAGTGGCCCGCGCACGGTCTCTGGAACTGCTTCAGCGTGTGCGCCTGGCTGACGCGGAGCAGAAACTCAATGCCTATCCGCATCAGTTGTCGGGTGGGCAGAGGCAGCGGGTCATGATCGCCATGGCGCTTGCGAACGAGCCAAAGTTGCTCATCGCAGACGAACCCACCACCGCCCTCGATGTGACCATTCAGGCGCGCATTCTGGATCTGTTGAAGACGCTGCAGAAAGAACTCGGTATGTCCCTCATGTTGATCTCCCACGACCTCGGTATCGTCAAGGCCATGGCCGACCGGGTGTGCGTGATGACCCAGGGCGAACTTGTAGAAACTGCATCCACCGAACAGATATTCAAATCGCCGCGTCACCCCTATACACAACACCTGCTGGCGGCCGAGCCCAAGGGCCGACCGCCACCGGTGGCATCAACGGACCCACTGGTGATCGTGCGTGACCTGTGCGTCGACTACGCGCTCGGCCAGGGCTGGTTTGGCAGAAAACAGAAGTTCCAGGCAGTTAAAAAGCTGTCTTTCAGTCTCAAACGCGGTCAGACCCTGGGGGTTGTCGGAGAGTCGGGATCGGGTAAAACAACCCTCGGCTTCGCGCTGCTGCGGCTGCTCAAGTCAAGCGGCCAAATCGAGATCGACGGTGATTCAATGCAGGATCTTTCAGCGGCCCAGTTGAAAGCCAAACGGGCCAACATTCAAGTGGTATTCCAGGATCCGTTCGGAAGCTTGTCACCAAGACTTTCGCTGCTGCAGATTGTTGGCGAAGGGTTGCTTGTTCACGAACCACAACTCACAAAGGATGAGCGCCAGGAACGCGTTGCCGAGGTACTCGAAGAAGTCGGGCTGCAGGCCGGTCAGATGAATCGCTATCCGCATGAATTTTCTGGCGGTCAACGGCAGCGCATTGCCATCGCCCGGGCGCTTGCCCTGAAACCCGACTTTCTGGTACTGGACGAACCGACATCGGCCCTGGACATGTCGGTTCAGGCGCAGATAGTGGACCTGCTTCGCGACATACAGCAGCGTCACCAGTTGACATACCTCTTCATCAGTCACGATCTGAAGGTGGTCCGCGCCATGGCCCACCAGATCATTGTCATGAAAGATGGTGAAGTGGTTGAAAGCGGCACTGCCGATCAGATCTTCGATAATCCGCAGACCCGGTACACGCAGGAACTCATGTCCGCTGCGTTCGTGCGCTGATGACCGAACGGATCCGGTCTTAAACACGCGCATGGACTACGATGTCATCGTCATTGGCGCCGGGCACAACAGCCTGACCTGTGCAGCTTATCTCGCCCGTGCGGGTAAAAGCGTACTGGTGCTCGAAGCCGCGCCGGTCATCGGCGGCGCAACCCAGACCCAGGAGTTCCATCCAGGTTATCGCAACTCGGTGTACGCCTACGCGTTAAGTCTCCTGCACCCACAGGTGATCACCGATCTGAAGTTGAAAGATTACGGCCTCGATATCATCGAAAAACAGGGCGGCAACCTGAGCCTTCTTAACGACGATGTTCTGGTTCTGGGTAAAACCATGAGCGAGCGGCAGCGTGAGATCGCTCGTTATTCGCAACACGATGCGCAGGTCTATCCACTCTTCGAAGCCGAGATCGAGACCGTTGCCGTTGCCCTGCGAGCTCTCGCCCAGGCAGCACCACCCGGGTTGAGCCTGACACTGAGGAACCTGCCGAAACTGGCACGGTCGGCAAAGACGCTTGCAAGCCTCAGCCTGCATGCACGAACAACGCTTGCAGAACTGATGACCCGATCGCTGGGGGATTATCTCAACAGCTGGTTTGAATCGGACGCGCTCAAAGGTCTGCTCGGTCTCGAGTGCGCCATCGGTAACTTCGTTGATCCCTATGCGACCGGATCCGCCTATGTGCTCTTGCATCATGCCTTTGGTGAGGTGAACGGCAAAAGCGGCGCCTGGGGTCACGCCCGCGGCGGTATGGGATCGGTGAGTCAGGCGATCGCCGGATCCGCCTGTGCAGCAGGTGCGCAGATCGAGACTGACAATTACGTTGAAAAAATCCTGA
>JAQBYL010000506.1 GCA_027622495.1 Pseudomonadota bacterium | reverse complement strand
CGAAGGCAACATCTTCTCGTATTCAATAATTGCCTGATCGTTCTGCCCCGACTGCAGAAACGAATTAGCAAGCATCAGCCGTGCCCCCATGTCTTTCTCATGCCGTGCAAGCCACGTACTCAGCACCGCGCTACCTTCTGTGAATTCACCCCTTGCGTAGTGTAGAACGGCAAGTTCAGTCGCAGCTTCGCGCATGTCTTCATCAGCCAACGCAGTGAATATGGTCACTGCCTCGTCAAAACGTTTTTCGCCGGCAAGCAGCCGTGCTTCTAAAAGATCGAGATTCGGGTTCTCAAAGTTGTTTTTACGAAGCGTATCGATACGCTCACGCGCTTCGATGAAGCGACTTTGTACCAGCGAAATCTGGATCTGCCCCAATGTCGCTGCCAGATTCTGCGGATCAAGTTCAAGCACCGACTGATAGTCGGCTTTAGCCATAACCAGGTTGCCAATTTTGGCTTGCAGGTCTCCAGTCATGTTCAACAACTGAATGTTTTCAGATCCGTCAACCTGACCCTGCAGACGATTGATCGCGGCCTCGGCATCCGAGCGTTTACCCAGACGAATACTGAGATCGGCTTTGACCGCCAGAAGCATGGAGGAGTTTGGTTGCAGGGCAAGTGCATGATCAGCCTCAATCAATGCGTTCGCGAAATCGTTAGTTGAACGATATAGATCTAGCAGAAGCAGTCTTGCGGAAATGGAATCCGGATGATGTTCGATGGCCTGTTTCAAGTAGGTTTCAGCCCGCTCAGGCTCTTTCTGTCTGATCGAAATCTGTGCCAGACCAATCAACGCGCCATGGTTGTAGTCATCATGATTCCGCAGCGTGTTGTAACGCGCCCTCGCGCCTTCTATGTCTCCAGCATTCTCTGAAATACTGGCGAGGTTGGTTACCGCCGGAACAAACTTTGGGTCGACTTCCAGGGACTTTTCAAACGCGGATATTGCCTCATCTGTTCTCCCTTCGCTCAACGCAACCGCCCCAAGGACGTTGTAACCCATCGGGTTTTCCGGACTTTTCGCGATAACTGATCTGGCGGCCTCTTCCGCAGTCTTCAGATCTCCATCACGTCAACTCAACATGGCCTTCAGGTATTCACTTTGGAACTGCTCCCCGTCAAGCGCGATTGCGCTGTCCAGTTCACGCCGCGCACCGCCTTCGTCACCACTGGCAATCAGACCCAGCGCCAGTTGATTCCTGAAAGCAGCGTTGTCAGGCGCAAGCTCTGCTGCGCGTTGCAGCGATATGGCAGCATCGGTGGGCTGACCATTGCGCATATACATGGATCCCGCAAGGGCGTGCACCTGAGGGTCTTCGCTGGTGGCAAGGATGGGCGCCAGCGCTTCCAGCGCCCCGCCGAAATCGCCCTGATCAGATCGCGTGGTGGCGAGCAGCTTTCTCGCAGACGCGTTATCAGGTTGCAGGACCAGAAATCGGCTGAGACTGTCTTCGGCCTGTGCAAGCTGCTTCTGCTGGTATTTGACTGAACCCATCAGATACAGCGCTGGTCCGAATGTTGGCGCTCTCGCCAGTACTTCTCGCAGCGAATTCTCCGCCGTGCTGAGATCCTGATTCTGATACGCAACCAGGCTATTGAAGTAGTGTGCAATGGGAAGTTCAGGTGCGAGGCTCAGCAGTTCATCAATCTGGACCTTAGCTGCAGCCACATCCTCACGGAACAGCTGCACCCGGATCAGGCCGACCCTGCCGGTAATCACCCCACCGGGTAGATCACGGGCCTTCTGAAAAGCCCTCTCTGCGGCTTCGTGCTCACCGCGCTGCAATTCGACTTCGCCTTTCCTCAACCAGGCTTCACGATCGAGCGGTTGTTGATCCAAGGCAGTTTCGAAGTGTTTCGAGGCGGCTTCCAGGTCGTTGTTCTGCCAGGCGACGTTACCGAGCCCGATGCTCGATACGACACTCGGCTGATATTTCTGGTACATATCCACCGCAGTGGCGACGTCGCCGGTAGCGAGATAAGCATCTGCGAGGACCAGAGACAGGTCATCGCTCCGCGGTGCCCGATCTGCAAGATCCTCAATGACCTTTGCAGCCTCACCCAACTGCACTCTGCTGCGCATGATGCCGAGTTCCACCGCTGGTTTGGTCTCACCAAGCTCCTGGGATCGCTCGAACTCTTTCAGCGCGTCAGCGTATTCCCCGAACAGGAAGTGGATCTCACCCAGCAACAGACGGGCTTCGGCGTTTTCGCCGTCCTGTTGCAGTGCGTTCTTGAGTTCGATGATCGCGGCACGATGATCGTTGTCGCTCACATAGTTTTTTGCCCGTGCGACATGTTCATCTGCGCTCAAAGAGCCACAGGCGCCAAGACAAAGAAAAACGAACACCAGCAGCAGGTGTCGAAGAGGCGTTCGAGAGAAAGACATAGGTCCACCGATCGTCAATACCAAGATCGGCTATGGTACCTCATGTCCCGATGGGCGACGACAACCAGCCGTGCAGCCTGTGAGGACATTTTTCCCCACAACTCCCCGTTTGCAGGGGGAAGTCAATTCACAATCTTTGTGAGTTCGTTCGAGTAGCCGCTCTCCCCACCGCCAAAGCTCTGTGCAGTCATTGCCACGAAGTAGGTTCCTTTGGGGACCAGCACACTGAACGAAGTCAGGTTCGGATCGTCAATCACTTCAGAATCCGAGTATTGCTGTGACTGGGAGCCGTAGTAGAGCTTGAATGCAGACAGGTCGGTCAATGTCGAACCATCGACATTCTGGGTGGGTGCCTGCCACTCCACCGTAACCAGACCACCCGGTTCAACCGTTGTCATGGCGACCGCATTGCCCGATCCGTTGCTGCAGGTCAGACGAAACGTGGAGGAGACGGTGATCGGACCGACCAGTTCCGAGCCGGAGGCACCTTTGCTGCCAGCCCAGGCGCCTTCAGCCGAACAGCTATCAGCGCCACTACTCGACCATACGAGGGTCG
>JAQBYL010000505.1 GCA_027622495.1 Pseudomonadota bacterium | reverse complement strand
ATTCTGTTTGCTGCGGTACGTAGGCGTCACTTAACGCAAACCTGCGATAGCCTTCCGTCATTGCCCGCGCGCAATCAACCGGTGTAGGACGCCGTTGAATGTGCTCGAATGTATCTGTAACATTAAAATCGATGTTGAGAGCAAGCACAGGATCGTCTTGCACCGTAATCGAGCAGCTGATCACCTGTGCAGATAGAGCCTTGCAGGGTTGGCGGTCGACAATGCGGTAATTCCCACCTTGCGCCCAGCCCTGATAAAAAATGATTTTTGCAGCTGAGCCCGGGGCTTTCGAAAGAAACGGTTCGAGTTCTGTTGGGTTGAATGTGTAGAAGGCGTCGATCAGTGCTTCTGCCGACACCAGATTCTGACCAGCGTTGGAGCCAGAACAGGCGCTCAGCAAAATACTCAAGGCCAGCGGCAGAAGCGTTTTTGGCGCATCCGGTTGTTTGATCACTACAGACTTTTTGATGAATCGCGATTCATCGAATACCCGAGAGCGTGATACATCTTGTAGCCGATCATGTCGCGCAACTTCTGCGGCAGGTTGCGCGCAACTTCTGGTGGCACATCGAGATATTGATTTTCCTCCTGCCGCAGCCAGCCTAAAGAGTAGGTGAGGATCACACCGTAACGCCAATCGGTTGAGGTGTTGGCACCAGCACCGTGCAATGTACCGCCCATCCAGTAAAGAACGGAACCCGCTGGCATTTCGGCCGCCACAATCTCCGATTCTGTTGCCTGCCGATCTTCGGCCCATTTGTGACTGCCGGGCACAATCAGGGTGGCGCCGTTGTCAGGCCGAAAATCAGTAATCGCCCACATGCTTGCTACGATCATGTTGGGTCGTGGATGTGGAAAAAAGGTGAATGAGCCATGTTCCCGATGCAGCAACTGTTGACGCGCGCCTGGACCCACCTCCAGAGCAGCGGACACGTGCAGCTGGTAGCCGAATTCGCTGTTGGGGGTTAGAAAGTGATCGCACAGATGAAGGCTGCCCTCATCGATGACCAGTTTCCCCACCGTCTCTGATCGAGCAACTAAAGCGCTGGTTCTGCGTGTATGGCCGGGATAAAACTGCGTTGGGTCGTCGTCCTCGATGACCCGGGTACTTTCCATGTAAGGCGCGAGCTCGGTGGTGACGGCGTTCCTGGCGGTTTGATCGAGAAGGCCGGTTACAACGACGGCTCCTGTATCGTCCAGTGCCTGCGCAATAAGGTCAGGATCAGTCCCCGCCGGCATCGTTGGTATCGTCATTGTTGGAACCCCGTGAGCTGGTTGCTGCTTAGCCAACCACCGATCTCGCAGCCCGTCAACCCGGCGCGTGAAAGCCGTCAGGCTTCGGTGAGGGTTTTCAGAATGTCGGCAAACCAGGTGCAGTTCAACCCGAGTGCTTCATCGAGTTCCATGTCACGGGTTCCCAGATCCAGGCGCGCAGAATGGACGCCCAGCAGTCTCCAGGGCAGATGATGAAGCGTGTCATGAAAACCAAGTGGAAAACCGACAACCAGCATTGAAGAATCAATTTCTATTGCCGGTGAATCGAAGATGTGATCCTGGGTAAAGGCTGTGTACGCAGCATCTGCTGGAAATGCACTTCGGTCGATTTCGATAACTGCCACATCTACTTCACCCGATGAGTCAGTCGCCTGTCGCCAGATACTCATTCTGTTGCGATAAAGCGGGATTGAATAACCAGTGGAGTTGGCCAGGTTGTTGAGATCAATATGCAGCTCTATTTCGATACGATCAGGAAAGTGTTCGCTGGCCTCGTCGATAAAAACATGGCGGCTGGAAACCAGGTAGAGGCGACCACTGCGTTCAAAGAAAAACCCGCTGGCATTGGTCAGAGGGGTTGATTCAGAAAAGGTACTTATGCGCACCGCGCTCAGGAGAAGTGATTCAATCACTGCTCAGTGTATCAATTTAGCGGTGCCGGGCGCGAATATGGGCTGACTGTTGTGCCGATGGGTGTTTGACAGCTGTGTTTTTGACAGCCTTTCGATGGTTGCGTACCTTAACCCTGACGCCGTAATAGTGATGTTTACCGACGATGCCAAATCTGGAAACCTTCCGGCTTGAAACCCGTGCGTGGCTTGCACAAAACTGCCCCGAAAGCATGCGCAAACGTATGGTGGGTGGCGAAGAAGTCGGCGGTGGCAGAAAGCGAATGAGCAGCAATCCCGATGCGTACCTCTGGTTGGAACGCATGGCGGAAAAAGGTTGGACCGCACCCACCTGGCCAGAACGATACGGTGGCGGCGGACTCGCGAAAGCAGAATTCCTGGTGTTGCTGGAAGAGTTGCAGCGGATCAGAGCCCGCCCACCGCTGGGCGGGATGGGCATCACCATGATCGGCCCGACCCTGCTCGAATATGGCACCGAAGATCAGAAACAGCGCCATCTGCCACCCATCATCCGGGGGGACGTCGCCTGGTGTCAGGGCTACAGCGAACCGGGTGCCGGTTCTGACCTCGCCAGTCTCAAAACCAGGGCCGAAGACCAGGGCGACCACTACCTGGTGAATGGTTCAAAAATTTGGACCTCGGGTGCGGCACACGCGGATTGGATGTTCTGCCTGGTGCGAACTGATCCGAACCTACCAAAACACCAGGGTATCAGCTTTGTCCTTTTTTCTATGGACTCGCCCGGTGTGTCGGTTAAGCCCATCCTGCTCCTGAATGGCAGGTCACCGTTCTGCCAGACGTTCTTTGATGACGTTAAAGTGCCGAAAACAGATCTGGTGCATAAAGAAAACCAGGGCTGGACTGTGGCCAAGCGACTGCTGCAACACGAACGGTCAGGCCTTTCTGCGCTCGCGAGTGCAGACAGTGCAGGCCCGCTGGAGCGTATCCGGCCTTCGGTGTCACTGCCGGAGCTCGCGGCTCACTATGCTGGGGCGAGCAGCATCACCGATTCGGCGCTGCGCGATGACATCATCCGCAACGAAATGCTGAAGAAATCCTTC
>JAQBYL010000504.1 GCA_027622495.1 Pseudomonadota bacterium | reverse complement strand
CGGGTGCGCAGCGAAAGACAGGTTGGTGCCTTCGGTGACTTCAATCACCGACACCGCAGGGTCGTGGCTTGCCTGCGTGGACGTCTGCTCAGCAGATTGATCAGGCCGACTACACCCCGTGAGTAAAAGTGTAAAAACACCCGCCACAAACAGCGCTTGTTGCATTGCCACCCCTCCCCCTGTATCTCAGGGCCAGTATCGAGCAGAATGAAACCACACACAATCAGGCGTGGTCATTTGACCGAAAACCAGCCCAACCCTCAGACACGCGAAGCATCGACGCTCGACATACTGCTAACAATCGGTTTGACCGTCGTGCTGCTGGCTGCGTCCGTCACCTTGTTTGGAAGCGATTCATCAGCCGGCGCCAACCAGATTGCGCTGGTGGTCGGGGCGGTGATGACGGCCATCATCGGCATCCGCAACGGTCACAGCTGGAAAACGATCGAACAGACCATGGTGCGCGGGATCGCGACAGCCTTCCCCGCCATCATGATCCTGTTTGCTGTCGGCAGTCTGATCGGCGTGTTGATGATCTCCGGCACTGTTCCAACCATGATCTACTACGGCCTCAAGCTGCTGAACCCGACATTTTTCTACCCGGCAGCCTGTCTTCTGTGTGCGATTGCATCGACCTCCATCGGCAGTTCCTGGACAGTGGCAGGCACACTGGGCATTGGTCTCATCGCAATCGGCGGCAGCCTTGGCCTGTCTATCGAGATTACCGCCGGTGCCATCATCGGTGGCGCTTATTTCGGTGACAAGATGTCGCCCCTTTCAGACACCACCAACCTTGCCCCTGCGGTTGTTGGAATCGACATATTCACCCACATACGCCACATGGTCTGGACAACTCTGCCCAGTTTTGTGTTTGCACTGGTTATTTTTACCGTCATCGGTCTCAACCAGCAGGCACAGGGTGACAGCCAGGGTCTTACCCAGACCCTCACGACACTCGATGCCAGTTTCAACATCCATCCTCTGCTTCTGTTCCCGGCGGTGGTCGTGTTTGGCATGGCATACAAAAAATTCCCGGCGATCGCTTCGATCATGGCGGGAATTGCAACAGGTCTGATTACAGCCGTGTTGTTTCAACCCGAAAGTGTCAGGGCATTCGCCGGATCCGATGACCGATTTGCCGACGTGCGAGCCCTGTGGACCGTTCTCTTCGCCGGCTACACAAGTCAGACTGGTGACGAGAACATCGATTCACTGCTCAGTCGCGGTGGCATGAGTTCGATGTTGAACACCGTGTGGCTGATTCTGGCTGCCATGTGCTTCGGCGCCGGCCTGGAAAAGGCCGGTATATTGGCCGCTATCATGAAAAAACTGCTCAAGCTCACCCACAGCATCGGCAGTCTGGTCGCGGTGACGATTGCAACGTGCTTCGGCACCAACATTCTTGGCTCCGACCAGTACATGGCAATCGTGCTGCCTGGACGGATGTTCAAAGACGAGTATCGGCGCCACGGCCTGCATGAAAAAAATCTGTCCAGGGTGCTCGAAGACTCAGCGACCATCACCTCACCGCTCATCCCCTGGAACACCTGCGGTGCATTCATGGCTGCCACACTGGGTGTACCCACCGTGGCCTATCTGCCGTTCTGCTTTTTCAACCTGATCAATCCGTTTGTGTCGATTGCTTATGGCTATCTGAATATCTCAATGGACCGTGTTGATCCTGCTAACGGGTCTGCAGAGGCCGAGGTTGCCGACGCCGATCCGGGAAAAGCCGACTGAGTGACACGTCTTCTGTCATGACTGCATCAGAAGTTTCACGCCTTCGCGAGTACTAACCGAAGCCCTTCAATGGCTGCAACGACAGTCTGCGACCGGATATCGCTCCGCGCACCTGCAAACTCATATCTTGCTGTCTGTAGCAGACCCAGCCTGTCCGCCCAAGCGATCCAGATCGTGCCAACAGGTAAGTCCGGTTGACCACCCTCCGGTCCGGCTATTCCGGTTACCGCTATGGCAAGATCGCCGTCGCTGCGATCGAGCGCGCCCCGAACCATGGCGCTTGCGACAGGTTCGCTCACCGCACCCCAGTGATCAATCAGCTCTGCGGGTACGCCGAGCAGACGGACCTTGGCGCTGCTGCGATAGGTTATGAACCCACCTTCGAACCAGCGTGAGCTACCAGGCACGCTTGTAAATGACGCAGCCAGAAGGCCGCCTGTCAGAGATTCTGCCGTTACCAGGCGAAGCTTGCGATCCAGAAGAATCTGGCCTATCGACTTGATGACATCGTCGTTCCTGTCCACGTTGATCTGATTTCCGAAGGCTTGTTCCGTCAACGCGTCAGCCTACACCATGCTGGACCGATGCTCCCTCGGAGTACTGGGAATTTGCCACTGCCGAAAATCTGAGCAGCATTCTGGAACATGATCAGAAGCGCCATGCGAAGGGATTCGGCACCGTAGTCCGCAGCTAAGAAATCACTCATGATGCCTACCAGCTGTGGTCCAAACCCGAGACCAACGATATTGAGGATGAACAAAGTAATGCTTGGCCAGCGCGCGCATCCTCAAGCTCACCAGACTCTGAATCAGGGCGAATGTGGGTGCCAGATAAAATCCACCGAAGAATGCCGGTATTGTGTACAACAGCAGAAACGTCCAGAAATCGTCCACCAGAAAAACCAGCGCCAGAAACGGGACATAGCCGCCCTTGGCAAGAGCCACCAGCCAGCAACGCCAGCGCACGTCACGCCTGGCCAGCACGTCAACGAGTTTCCCGGCGGTATATGTGCCACAGCCACCCACGATGCCCGTCATCAACAAATGCGGCAACCGATGATCCGGCTACCAGATGGCGGGTCGACTTCTGCCGCCACATGTGGCTCGCGACCGTTTTAAATGGGGGTGCTTCAGAATCACCGGCGCCAATCGGTTCAGATGCGCCCCGCGTTGGTTCTTCGGTAGTGAAATACAACAATGCCGCAATCGCCACACCCGGAAGCCCGAAAATGATGAACGTGGTACGCCAGCCA
>JAQBYL010000503.1 GCA_027622495.1 Pseudomonadota bacterium | reverse complement strand
AAGGGTCTCGCGGAGAGGCTGCAGCGATCCAAAACGCGAGACGATGTCGCCGATGTGCCGGTTTTCAAACCACCGCAGCGGCAGTCTGACCAGGTGATCGAACAAACCCTCACCGAGTTTGAGTGTGAGGTGAGCACTGATGCCGGTGGTCAGCCAGCTACTCACAGCTTCACTCGCGGCCCGTACTGCCAGCACCAGCAGAAATCCAAGCAACAGAATGGTGAGCAGGTCCACATCGGCCCGGACAAGCGCTTCGTCAATGACCCACTGCACCTGCAGCGGCGCAACCAGCACACATATCTGAAGGAGCAGCGTGATGGTGAACAGACCGGTCAGTGACCAGCCATGGCCCTGGATCGATGCGATGACCGATGTCAGGCTCAACCTGCCTGTGCGCCTTCGGAGGTGTGAACCTGCAGGTACGCGAGTGTCAGGCGAGCATTCGAGAATAATACCGCTGAAAGCTCGCGACACCTCCGACATGGCCACCCGGACGCGCCCCAGTGCCGGATCATGCAGAATGACATGCCGCCGTTTCACAGAGGTTAGAACAACGAAATGACTGAGATTCCAGTGCAGGATCGCCGGTAGCCGTAAGCTGGCCAGATCTTCAGGCTCACCACGAAGAGCGCGGCAACTGACACCAAAGTCGCGGGCTACATCAAGCAGGGTGCGAAGATCAGTGCCGCGCAGCGATACCCGATTGCTCTGCCGAAATTCGATCAGGTCAATCCACCGGCCAAAGTAACCAGCCACCATGGCAAGACACACCACACCACACTCAGCGGCTTCACTCTGACGCAGGCAGGGTACCCGTCGGAACCATGACAACTGATGCATCAGCCGCGCGCAACAAAATCGAACAACGGCTGCATCATCCAACGCCACACCGGTTGTATACGCGTGACCACGTCCGCACGCACAAGCATACCGTTCACTATCTGCGCCGCCGGTGCACGATCCACCGCCACTTCAACCTCGAACACGGGCTCTGTCTGCCCGGTGGCGGTCTGTGCGAGCTTTGCCGAACTGTCGATGGCGGTGACACTGCCCGTACCAAAGCCGAACTTCTGATAGGGAAAGCCGTCGTAGCGCAACCTGACACGATTGCCTAGCCGCATCTCGCCCATGGCGCGGGACGGTACCAGCAGAATCACCCGGCCAACCTCCTGACTGCCCGACACCGACGCGATCAGCGAACCTGCGTCCAGCGGGTCACCGCGGCTTACATGCATGGCACCAATCCATCCGGCTCTGGGTGCGAGCGCGACAGACCGACTCTGCCCGTCGAGCTGTGCAAGGCTCATCTGCAGCTGAATCTGCTGCAGGCGTCGATCCGCCTGTTCCACATCAAACTGACTGGTGGAACGGTGCAGTTCCCTGACAAGCTCTGCCTGCTGATCACGGGCCATGCCGAGCTCCCGTTTTAAGCGAAGCTGATGCTGTTTCAGACTCAGATGATGGGTGCGTTCTGCCGACAGATCTGCGCGGGTAACCACCCCTTCAGTGTAAAGCGCCTGCCTTGCCGTCACTTCTGCATGCTGCAGGGACAGACGTTCTTCGCCGAGGCCAAGTTCGTTTTCGATAGACTCTATCTGGTCAGCAAACCAGGCCCGGCGCGCCACAAGGTCGGCCTTTTTCTGTTCGAAGAGATGGCGTTGAATATCAACAACGGTGTCGATCTGATCAAGCTCACGCTCAACGAAGGCTTTCTGGGCGTCGTTCAAAGCAGTGCCCGATGTGTTGAAGCGGCGGTGATCAAGCGAAATCAGCCGATCGCCCTGCTCCACCCACTGACCCTGGCCAACATGCACCGCTGATACGATCCCGGCCTGTGTGGACCGGACATCTGCCACACCCTGAGAGGATTCGCTGTACCCGATCACACTGGTCATGGCCCGGTATTCGCGACCAAGCATGAAAGCGAGGCCACCAGCAACCAGCAATGCAAGCACGTAAACAAAGCACTGCAGACCACGCGATCGCCAGGCGATCACCTCACCGAATGGTTTCTGGTCTCCTCGGGCGACGGCTTCGGACCGGAAAAGTGGCAACGTGTACCCGCATGTCAAATAACATGCAGGCAAGTGTGGCGCGGTTTCAGAAAACCGTCTGTAAGCGCTCCGCCGTGGTGCGGGTAATCAGCCTTCGGTCAGCAGGCGCAGGATTTCACCAATCCGCCTGGCGTTCGCACCAAGGTCGCTCACACCCACGCGTGAGACGCTTCGCACATCCACCGTTGATCCAGCCCCATTGCCACTGACACGAACCACCACATCATCTTTAAAACCGAACCAGAATGTCGTGTCGGTAGCTTCAACAATACCGGCCGCTGGATCGCTTGCCACGATCTCGAGACCCATGTCGGTCAGCACTGCAACCACACTTGCGACTGTGTTGGCCTGCGAAGTTGCCAGGCTCAACGATTTCACCCACGGATAGGCTGCACTTTGAAGTGGCGCCAGAGTTTCAGCGTTGTATTCAAGCGAATTGCTGGAATCACCACGAAGCGCAACAACGGCTGCGAACTGCGGCGGATTGTCTGTGTCCGTCGATATGTTGTGAATCGGTGGCGACGCTTGTGCGGAATAAAACTGAACCGCCATCACAGCAACCACGAGCACATTGATCACCATCCCCATCAACACGGGATTTCGCTCACCCGTGTAGCCTTTGCGGGCAATCACAATGCCGGCAATGATCGTCGCCAGGAGCCCCACCAGCGCAAGCGCCGTGGCAACGGCGACCGCCAGCAGACCAATCTGAAAACTCCACAAACCAAAACGCGTACCGAGAGCCCCGATCGGCAGCAGCGCTGCGCCGATCACGGCCGTTACCAGGATCGCTTTCGCCCACCATCGATTCTTCATTATGTAATCTTCAATCTGAACGGTCGGTCATAGTGCCAGAGTGATGGGCGTGGTGCGAACTCAGCTAGTGCGTGTCCAGAATACTCTATTTTGAACGGTGGGAGTGGTTAGAACGTGGCCGCAT
>JAQBYL010000502.1 GCA_027622495.1 Pseudomonadota bacterium | reverse complement strand
GATTGGGTGGATCCAACCAGCTCAGAATCCCCACCCCGATACGCGGCACAACGGTGCCCAGAAGGAGTGTCTGTCGCTCGACTTCAAGGTTCCCGAACAGGTCCGCCGCCCGACTGGCTGGCAACCGCTCGAGCAGGGTCGACAGCGTGCCGATCTCAAGACCACTCAACTCATCGGCGAGATCAGCCCCGGCAAGAGTGCCAAGTGTCTCAACTGCCTCATTCGGATAAGCCTGAATAAAATCGCTCCGCAGGCTGATTTCAGCATTCACAGGTCAGGTACCTCGTTTTTCTTCGCCCAGCAGGGTCAGCGTAAGGTTCGTCAGCGTGTCAAAATACGAGGTGGCAATTTCGACCACCGGGGGCGGTGCAGCGCTCGCCTGACCATCGCTTGCGAAACCCACCACGGCCACGTGACTCACCAGACCCATAAGGTGGCGTTGCCGGTCAACCACCGGCAGCCAGGTGTGCACTGACCACTCGTGACTTCCGAGTGCAGTTTCCAGCGTGCTCTCCGCCGGCAGAGCACGGACCGGATCGATGCAGGTCTTGAGCGTCGCAGCTGGGGAGCCGCACAGTGCCTTCAAGGTGTTGAGGTAGCCGAGCAACTCGTCGTGTTCGTCAACGATTAAGATGGGTTTCCCCTGGCTCGCATCGATGCTGCGGAATGTCGCCACACAATCACCGAGGCTCAGGCTCCCACTCAGCCTGACGAAGTCCGGATCAGCCAACGCACCCACGGAGCCACTCCTCAGGTCGAGTGTGGTGAGCAACTGCTTCCTTCGATGCTCGTCTTCAACACCCCGCACCAGGCGAGCCCTTCTGCTCCTCGGTGCGATCCGGTTGCTCAACTGAAAAGCATCGCCAAGATCTGCGTTCCTCAACCAGGTATCGAGGATCTCATCAGATACAGCCCGGATGCAGGTTTCTACAACAGGCAGAGGAAGCTGCAACACCACCGCGACTGCATCGGCTTCGGGGAGTGCTGCAAGCACAGCTGTGATTTGTGCAACATCAGCACTCGCCAGACGATCAGCGAACTCATCGGGATGCGCACGGGCAAACTGGCGGGTTAGACGAGTGAGCTCAGGTTTCATCTGTTTGCCTGATGATCCGGGTCACCCGGCTCGCAGCAAAATCAGCGGCAGGAATGCTCACGAGCCCTTCTTCGGTAGACACGATCATTGCGGTGCGATTGATCTCCACCACTGTTCCTTGCGTATCACCGATCCGTATCTGGTCGCCTGCGCTGTACTGGCGAA
Source organism: Pseudomonadota bacterium (assembly GCA_027622495.1). Classification (GTDB taxonomy): domain Bacteria; phylum Pseudomonadota; class Gammaproteobacteria; order Pseudomonadales; family Azotimanducaceae; genus JAQBYL01. Next base: position 1,743 of record JAQBYL010000502.1, on the reverse strand, counting down.
GCTCATTGGCGGCCAGCAGATTAGCCACATGCTGACGTGCACCGATGGCAAATGCCAACGCCACTGAGGCTAGCGCTACCCCTACAAAGATCAGGGTCAGGTTGGTGACAAAGGCGATGTTCAGACCGGCATGTTCAAGTGCCGTTATGACCGAAACGGTCATCACCACAGCGTAAGCAATCTGCGGTCCAACTGTTGCGATGGTGGTATTCGCCGTGCGGCGTACCAGATCGGCGACAGCCACGGCCACGAGATGACCACTGAGCACGATTGCCGCGCTCACCAGCATGCGCGGAACGAAGTCCAGTGTGGTATCTACCCACTCAGATATCTTGCCGAAGCCAAGGATCCGCAAAGCCACAAACAACGCCATTACAGCCACCGCCCAGAACACAAACGTGCCTGCCAGTTGCAGGTAGTGGCGGGAGGCTTCCGGGATGCGCGTGACCGGAAAATAGCGAAGCAGAACTCTGCGACCAAACAGACCCAGAATCACACCTGACGCAAGCACGGCCAGAGCGACGGCTTCGGGAAACTCCATGATGGTCTGCATCAGAACCGAGGGCTGCATACAACGCTCCTGAAAAACACTCACCCTATCACGGCGTTGATCAGATCTCAGTCAATCGATGCCGGTTCCGTCCGACCAGATCAGTAGGAAGGCAACTTGTGAATGCGCTTTAACGCAGCTCTACCACACGCAAGCGTTCATATAGCGGCATGCACAACATGGTTGCACAGATGATGGCAACAAAGACCATCCATGCATGAGCTGGCAACCACATGGTCAGCATGATTCCGACGGCATTGACGATGGCTGCGATGAGCAGACCAAATAAAAAACTGCACACCAGCAATCTCTTCATTTTCATGGCTACCTCCGTTTTAACTAAAGTCTTACTTAACGTTTCAGTTGATAGTCGGGGGGGGTTACCCCCCCTTGGATTTACTTCGCGAACCCGTAGTAGATCGCGAACCCTGACGCGACCATCGACCCGCCGGCAAGCGCGAAAGCCAGGAACGGCATCGCAATAACCGTTGCCGCACCAACAGCCAGAGCGGCACCAACGCCGGTGCTGATGCCCCACGCCATGTCGTCGCCGCCGCCTCCGACCAGGTCGATCTCATCGAACGTCAACTCTCTCAAACTAACTGATTCCATATCAGTCCCTCTTTCAGTGAAAAAACCGGTCCGTCCCGGCTGCTATCCGGAACGTTTAATAATGCCAAAGGACTACACCATGGGGCCATAACCGCTCTTTAGACAAGACCCGAAACGCAACTTCCATCAACGTTCCAGAATGCAACATCACAGCAATATCAATCTGCAGAGCGCTCGCCGCAAACAGCACGGGTGTATTGGTGATTGCCGGTGGTCGCTGTAGACTGAATGCCACCCAAACTGAGGCCGAAAGACGCTTGACATGAGCTACACACATCCTGAGTACCTGATATCAACCGATGAGTTAGATTCGATTCTGCCATCAGCAGACCTGCTGGTGCTGGATGCAACCGTGTATCTGTTACCTGGCGAAAAGGGTTATCGCATTGAGAGGCCACATCATGTGGGAGCGGTCGCCGTCTACGATGGATCCATATCGCAATGGGCCGCCGATCCGGACGCGCCCATGGAAGTCAGCATCTAAAAGAAACGTCGGTCAGCGATCCTGGTAGTCGGGCGCGCGTTTTTCCATGAACGCTTTGACCCCCTCGCGCATGTCACCCGTCTGCGCCACCAGAATC
>JAQBYL010000021.1 GCA_027622495.1 Pseudomonadota bacterium | reverse complement strand
CTCCAATCTCAACGAGTCTGATCTGGCTGGTTTTGCCTATGGACTTGTCTTAAATGTCGGTCTCATCATGATCGTTCGTTGGCAGATTTCGAACCGTAATCGATGCGTTCGAGTCCGACTGCGTGAGTGAAAACCCACACGCGACGCAGTGCTGGGTCTTGCCGTGCGGGCCTTCCTGAACGACCAGCCGATCAACCAAACGGCATTTCGGACAACGCGCGCCGGCTATGAACTGACCCTTGCGTTCCGGCACCTTCACTTTCGCAGGTCGCCTAATACCGCCAAGGTGTCGGGGCGAACACCACGCCACAGATGGAATGCCTCGGCCGCCTGTTCAACCAGCATGCCAAGACCGTCAACGACTCTTGCCGCCTGCGCCTCAACTGCCCACCGGCAGAACGGGGTCTGCCCACCGTAAAACATGTCGTAACAAACCGATCCACCAACGCAAGCTGGCGGGACCAGCGCTCCCTGACCCGCAAGTCCTGCCGAGGTTGCATTGATCACAACGTCAAATCCCTCACCAGGTGATGCCATCGAAACCGCTTTTACCCGCTGCAGATCGTCAGGCCCGACCTCGGTGCAAAGCTCTTCGGCTCTGGCGGCCGTCCGGTTAGCGATACAAAGCGAAGCGATCCCGCTGTCGAGCAGTGGGCGCAGAACGCCCCGTGCAGCACCGCCTGCGCCGATCAACAGCACCCGGGCAGCGGTGAGGTTGATCCCCATGTTGACACTCAGGTCTCTGATCAGACCGAGACCGTCCGTGTTATGCCCTACTGAAAGTCGTCCGTCCCAGACGATGGTATTCACCGCGCCTGCTGCGGCCGCAAGTGCCGAGCGCTGACTCACCCACCCATAGGCATCGGCCTTGAATGGCACCGTGACGTTGGCTCCCTTACCGCCATCACTGAAAAATGCATCCGCCCCATTTGCGAATCCATCGATTGGAAGCAGGGCTCGCTGATAGTCCATGGTCTGACCCGTTTGCCTGGCAAATTGTGCATGGATCCGCGGCGACAGGGAGTGTTCGACCGGATTGCCAAAGACCACGTATCGATCCATTGCCTTCTACCTTGCCCTCAGGGTCTGTCCGTCGACGGTGCGAATCTGACTGACCAGGCCGGCATCGTTCACCTGGCCTTCTAACAACCAGTCGACACCTCGCTCAAGAAGCCTGCTTGCCTGCTGCTCGGTCACCGCAGGAGCTTCGCCACTTACATTCGCCGATGTGGAGACGATCGGGCCGCCGAAACCAGCACACAACAGGCGCGCCTGCGCATGGCCGGGTACCCGGATCGCCACTGTCTGCGCCTCACCGGTTATCCAGGCGGGGAAACGGGTGTTGTTGACCACCCAGGTGTTTGGACCTGGCCAGCTTGCCAGGATTTCTGTCTGATCCTCACTGGCAAGATTTTCGAGCTCCACCGCGAACATGGCCTCACTGGCGCCGATGAGGATGAGGCCTTTTCTAACCGGTCGATCTTTGATGTGCAACAGTCGTTCCACCGCGGTTTCGCAGAAAGGATCACAGGCAAGGCCCCAGACACCTTCCGTGGCGTGAACCACCAGGCCACCGCGACGAAGGACCGCAACCGCCTGTTCAATCACATCACGCATGTTTGCCAGACTACAGACTCTTCTGCAGCTGCTCGTTTTGCGCCATGATCTTGTCCCGATTCCGGGCCCGCTCAGAGATCAGACGATCGCTCAGGTCGGGATCGTTAACGGCGATAATCTGCGCTGCCAGATAGGCTGCATTTTTTGCACCCGCCTTGCCAATCGCAACCGTCGCTACGGGTATTCCGCCCGGCATCTGAACCGTCGATAAAAGTGCATCAAAGCCGTTCAACGGACCACCCTCTACCGGCACACCAATCACCGGCCGCAGGGTTTGCGCTGCCACCGCACCGGCAAGGTGAGCGGCAAGACCAGCGGCACAAATGAACACGGCACAGCCACGCTCGGTGGCATCACGTACATAGGTTGCAGTGTTTTCCGGCGTACGATGCGCGGAAGTGATCCGAACCTCGGCAGTCAGCTCCAGATCATCGAGGACCTCTTTGGTCGCCTGCATCACCGGCCAGTCAGACTCGGAACCCATCAGGATTGCCACGAACGTCATGTTTATTCCTCATCGCAAAGGGCGCCGAATATACCCCTCGCTGATCTGTTGAACAAACCCCTCCAGTTCAAGCTTAACCAGATCAGCCATCAGCCGATGACTTGCAACATCGAGAGCCGCCGCAATCTCCTCGAGCGTCTGCGGCGCGCTCGACAGCAGATCAAAAAGAGGTCTTAACGCTTGTGGGATATCTGGCATCGCATGCGGAATTCCGACCTGGTTCAAACCCAGCACTTCCAGCACATGATCGGCGTTTTCGACCAGCGCGGCACCGGTCCTGATCAGACGGTGGCAACCAGCGGAAACATGGTGGCCAACATAGCCGGGCACGGCCATCACATCGCGACCCTGTTCAAGGGCGTAACGCGCAGTAATAAGCGAGCCGCTTTTCTCGGATGCTTCTATCACCACTACACCGGCGCACAGGCCACTGATTAAACGATTGCGTTCGGGAAAGTGATGTTTCTGTGGGGGGCGACCCACAGGGTACTCGCTCATGAGCAGTGACCCTGATGCCAGCATCTGACGGGCAAGGGGGTCATTCGTGGCTGGGTGTACCCGATCAAGACCCCCGCCCAGGACGGCGATTGTGAGGCCTGCGCTTTGCGCGCCGCGATGCGCAGCCGCATCGATCCCCAGTGCCAGACCGCTGACCACAGTCAGACCCGCAACGGCTAACCCTTCGGCTATCACGCGAGCGCGCTCACGGCCCCGCGCACTGCAGCGGCGCGCACCCACCACGGCAACGCACACCTGATCAAACACCCTCAGACTGCCGCGCAGGTACAACACCAGCGGCGGATCCGGGATCTGACGCAGCAGATGAGGAAACTCGGCATCGTGATGTGTGACCGTGCGAATGCCACGCTGTTCAACTGGATACTGCTGCCACCTGACACCGACATGCCTGCACGCCTGCACCGCACCTCCATGCTCCGCCACCAGTCGCCGGACCTCAGGCCGATATTTCACCTGGCACAGTGCGATCAGCGCCGAGGCTTCGCTGGCATGACAAGCTGTGGTTTCATCCAAAGTGCCGACCTCATGGGATTCTGGCTCTAGAATGACTTGGGGAGCACTCGCCCCTGGCAAGGATCTGCCGGTGATGGCAGGCAGCAGATGGGGTTTCTCAGCGTGAGCGTTGTCTGCTTGTCGGGCGATCGCAGATTTTTGGTTTCCAAACGAAAAAGACGCTGCCAGGCAGCGTCTTTTTATCTGACCGAAAGCCAGTCGCGTCAGCTACGGGTTCTTGACCTCGTCGTTAACGGCCAACGGACGTTCGGTGACCATGACCAGGCCATAGGAGAGCTTTTCGAACACTCTGAAGATCATCAGAACACCCGCCCGCTCACTGGGTAATCTGATCGATTCATTTGCCACCCGATCGCGAACCATGGCGCCGCGGCGATAGATAGCCAGCACATTGCCAGCTTCCAGACCCTCGCGCTCACCCCGGTTGACGACGACCACGTCGTATTGACCGACCTGGGTCACCCCGCCCATGACGGCGAGAATTTCTCCCTCGATCTCGCTTGAGGGGGCGCTCGGAAAAAAGGTGGATGAAACTTTTCGCTCTTCGGTAGGCAGTAGCCGATCGCCGATCTGGACTTCTTCGCGAGTGCTGATGACAGACAGGGTCGCAACATCGTCAGTCTGGCTGACAGATTTGCCCATCCCTATATAAGTCGCTTCCTGGCCCAGAACCTCTTTGGTCTGCGGATCGACATACAGCGGGCCATTGCGCACAAAGCTGTAGGATTCGTTGTCTTCCAGTACGCCGCGTGCGTAAAGGCGGTCGCCGGCACCCAGGATCAGACGTTCAGCTTCGCCCTGAAGAATGTACGGGGCCGCAGAAATCAAGCCGGGTTCCACGATCCGGTTGTCGATCAGAAACCCCTGGATTGCGTCCAGGCTGATCGCCGGGATCGCCGTTTCCAGCGGCTCGGAGCGAATGGTGGGCGACAGTGAGAGCGTATCAGTTGGAGTCATCTTGACCGTTCGACCCGCCACACCCCGGTTGAGTTGCAAACGCGGCTGACCTTCCACATAGACTAACGCGATCTCATCGCCAGGGTAGATCAGGTGGGGGTTGGCGACCTGTGGGTTGATCTGCCATATCTCAGGCCAGAGCCATTCTTTTTCGAGAAAACGGCCGCTGATGTCCCACAGGGTGTCGCCTTTAACGACCGTGTAGACATCCGGGTGACCGGCTTTTAAATACTGTGAAATGTCACCACTTTGCTGGGCCACGGTAACCGGTGCCAGCAGCAGCGCGAAAGCCACGCTCCAAGCCTTGAGTGTTTGCTCCATCCAGCGCTTTGCGGTCGCGGGGTTAAGGTATTCCATTGCTTTGCCCATAGATGCCGGCGGGATTTCGCCATAATATGCACGGCCGCTTCGGTTTGAAGTCGCAGCGGACGTTTGCTAAAGATGAAAAAGTTATGTTCTTCACAATCTTAGCAGCCTGAATTAGACCAATACCAGAGACAGATCACATCACTCAACTCGAGCCATGACCATCCTCACTATTCTCGAATATCCAGACCCACGCTTACGCACTGTGGCCAAGCCAGTCGAACAGGTTGACGACAATGTGCGTACCCTGGTCGATGATTTATTCGAGACCATGTACGACGCTCCCGGCATCGGTCTGGCCGCAAGCCAGGTAGACGTCCACAAGCGCATCATAGTCATCGACGTTTCACAGGAGAGAGACACACCACACGTATTCATCAATCCGGTGCTCGAGGGTCTGGGTGAGGAGGCACCTGTAGAGGAAGGTTGCTTGTCTATTCCCGGTTACTACGAACAGGTCATTCGGTACGAGGCTGTGAAAGTCGAGGCTCTGAACCGCTCAGGCGAAACGTTCTCAATGACCGCAACCGACATGCTGGCAGTCTGCATACAGCACGAGTGTGATCATCTTGAAGGCAAACTCTTCGTCGACTACATATCGCCGCTGAAGCGCAATCGCATTCGCCGCAAACTCACCAAAGCAAAACGCGCCCGCGCATAGCTGTGACGCAATGCGGTTGAGATAAGGTGCGAATCGGATTCGCCGGTACCCCCCCCTTCGCGGCAGCGATTCTGCGCTGCCTGATCGATTCTGCCTGGACGCCCCAGGTGGTGCTGACACAACCAGATCGCGCCAGTGGCCGCGGTCGAAAGGCGCAGCCTGGACCGGTTAAGGCGCTGGCGCTCGAACAGGGCATCCCACTGCGCCAACCCAGCACCTTAAAAGGCGCACAGGCAGCCCACGATCTGGCGGCCGACCGTCTTGATGTTCTGATTGTTGTTGCCTATGGCTTGATTCTGCCTGCGACCATTTTGACGACCCCGCGCCTTGGCTGCCTGAACGTGCATGCATCATTGCTGCCGCGCTGGCGCGGTGCAGCACCCATCGAACGGGCACTCCTTGCAGGGGACACCCGCACCGGCGTGTGCATCATGCAGATGGACGAAGGTCTCGATACTGGTCCGGTGCACGCAAGCCACGCAGTCGACATCACCCCCACAACCACCGGTCCGGATCTGGAAGCCGCTCTCGCCACCGCCGGTTTGCAGACCCTGTTGCACACCCTGTCGATTCTCGAAGCCTCCAAACCGGTTGCCCAAAGTGGGGCTTCCACCTACGCGCACAAGCTCGGTGCGGCAGACTCAATCATTAACTGGCGACAATCTGCACAGGTCATTGATCGTCAGGTTCGGGCAATGGTGGGGCGCGCACCCGCCTATGCTTGTTCTGGCGACCTGCGGGTGCGGGTTTATGCCGCCACCCTCGGAGCGTCTGCGGGAGCTTCCGCGGGAACCATTATCGCGGCCGACAAATCCGGCATCAGCATCGCCTGCGGCAGCGGATCCCTGGTCATCCACAGCGTTCAACTCAACCGCGGCAAAGGACGTCGACTGAGCGCAGCCAAAGCAATCAATGGCTATCCCGAGCTTTTTACTCCGGGCCGCAGATTTGACCCGGCGAGCTAAACACAGCGACATAAGTTATGCAGCATGGTGTTATGCTTCAGCGGGTGATACCTGTCGGAGACGAACGATGCGCAAGTTGCAGATTGAGGACGCTGAGGTAATGCGGATAGCCATTCAGCAAGAGATTGCCCGTAGCGAAGAGTCGCGCTACGACCATCGATTGCATGGGTTGCTATTGGTAACTGCCGGCCATTCTTGCCGGGAAGTCGCCGCGTTGTTCGGTGAGAGCGGCACCACGGTGCAACGCTGGGTAAACCGCTTTGAAAAGGGCGGCCTTGATGCTCTGCACGAGAGCGAGCGAACCGGACGACCCCGCACGCTGGATGCAAAAGACTGGCGTCGGCTACAAGCTCATTTACGCAAGACCCCACGTGACTTCGGTCTGCCCGCCACGTTGTGGGATGGCCCGGTCTTGACCGAACACCTGCGACGGCAATTCGGAGTGGACTTGGGTGTGCGGCAATGCCAGCGGCTGTTTCGACAAATGGGCTTTCGCCTACGCAAGCCGCGTCCACAAGTCGCCCAGTCCGATCCACTGAAAGTCGCAGTAGTAAAAAAAACTGCGGCGTCTGGCCAAACGCCCCGACGTCGACCTGTGGAGCCTGGATGAATGTCACTTCCAGCAGCACGGCTCGCGTTGTCGGATGTGGGTGGCCCCGGAAATCAAGGACCCCATCTTGCAGCATGCCTCGACTCGCAAGTCGGTGGCTTGTTTCGGCGCGGTCAACTTGGGGAATGGTCAGTTCGTTCGAATGATGTGCCCGGTTTTCAACGCTGCGACGTTTCAACGCTTTCTCAAGCGGCTGCTGCGCCAACACCGGCCGGGGCGACGCATGGTCTTGGTGCTGGACAATGCGCGTTACCATCATGCCAACCTCCTGCGTCCGTTTCTGCGTCGCAACGCCCACCGGATGCGCCTGTTGTTCTTGCCACCTTACAGTCCACAACTCGCTCCGATCGAGCGTGTATGGAAACTGGCAAGACGTTTGGCGACACACAATCGCTACTTTGCCACGCTTCCCGAGCTGCTTCGCGCCGTCAATTCCTGCTTCGACCGCTGGCGCAAACCAAACAATGTGTTGCGTCGTTTATGCTGCATTATTTAAGACGTCATGTTTAGCGCGCCTAACGAGCCTGCTCAGGCGGTGCGGGTCCTGTTGCAGATCACCCAGCGGCACAAAACCCTGGACCAGGCCCTGCCACCAGAGGCTCGGCCACGACTTCGCGAAATCGTCTACGGTGTGCTGCGCCATTACTATTCGTTAAACCAGGAGATCGATCGATTTCTGACCCAGGCTCTGCGGGCCAAGGACCACGACCTGAAGTTGCTCTTGAAAGTGGGCCTGTACCAACTGCGGCACATGCGCGTTGCCAACTACGCGGCTGTTGATCAGACCGTGGCCGCTGCAAAAATTCTGGGCAAGCCCTGGGCCAAGGGTCTGATCAACGGGGTTTTACGTTCACTCGAGCGCGCTCCTGAACCCGTGATCAGTTTGGATCATCCCGAGTGGATGGCGACCAAGCTGATGATTCAGTACCCGGACACGGCAACGGACCTGATGGCAGCGAACAACCAGCGTGCACCAATGACCCTGCGTGTGAATCGCAAGCAGGTGGCGGTCGATACCTATAAAGCTCGTCTGAATGAGGCAGGGATCGAATTCAGTACTGGTTATCTTCGCGAAATGCTGATCCTGGCGCAGCCCTGCCCGGTCACGGAGCTACCCGGGTTCAGCCAGGGGCAGGTGGCCGTTCAGGATGGCGGTGCACAACTGGCCGTGAGTCTGAGTCTGGCTGCCACCGCGCGTTCCCGATCCACCGGCGGTGATCATCCCCGCACACCAGGCGATCGCCTGCGCATCCTCGACGCCTGTGCCGCACCGGGCGGTAAACTTTTCCACCTGATTGAGTGTGAACCTGACGCCGAAGTAGTGGGGCTGGAGCTGAGCGGGCCTCGCCTTGAAACCCTGCGCAGTATGGCCCGGCAACTCAACCATCACAGTGTGAGCCTGCTTCAGGGAGACGCAACCGATCTTCAGTGGTGGGACCGTCGCAGTTTTGATCACCTATTGCTCGACGCACCGTGTTCCGGTAGCGGCACTCTGCGCCGCCATCCCGACATCAAAGTGCTCAAGACGCCCGCCGATCTGCACAACCATCAACACCTGCAGCTTTCCCTGATGGAGAATCTCTGGCAGTGCTTACGTCCCGGCGGTAGTCTGCTTTATTGCACCTGTTCAATATTCACCGAAGAAAATGACCATGTGGTTCAACGCTTCGTGACCACTCATCACGATGCACGTTCTCAGCCGATCCAACTGCCTACCGGCAGCCCGCGGCGTTATGGGTGGCAATTGCTGCCAATTGATCCGATCACCGACGGTTTCTACTATGCCGTTCTGGAGAAGGCGCGATGAAGATTCTGATCGTTGGCGCAGGTCAGGTCGGCGGCACGCTCGCCGAAAATCTGGCCAATGAAGCATTCGATGTCTCGCTGGTGGATATCGATGAAGCGCGTCTGAAAGACCTGCGCGATCGGCTGGATATCCAGACCACCGTCGGCTGGGGCTCTCATCCGGATGTGCTGCGCCGTGCGGGTGCCGATGATGCTGACGTGCTGGTCGCAGTCACGCGTAGCGATGAAGTCAACATGGTCGCCTGCCAGGTCTGCTATACCCTGTTTCAGACACCCACCAAGATCGCCCGCATTCGCGCGGCCTCCTATCAGTCTCGCGAGGGGCTCTTCAGCAAGGAAAACCTGCCTGTCGATGTTTTGATCAATCCCGAGCAGGTCGTGACAGACAGTATCCGCCAGTTGCTCGAACACCCGGGCGCGCTTCAGGTGCTCGACTTTGCTGACGGTCGCGTGCAGCTGGTTGCAGTCAAAGCGCACTTCGGTGGACCCCTGGTTGGCCAGGAGTTGCGTTTCATCCGTGAACACATGCCAGCCAATGTCGACACCCACGTTGCTGCGATTTTCCGTCGCGGTAAGCCGATCCTCCCTGAAGGCAACACGCCGCTCGAAGCAGAAGATGAGGTGTTTTATCTGGCCGCAAGGGAACACATCAACACGGTCATGAGCGAATTGCGGCGCGTTGAACGGCCTTTCAAGCGCGTAGTCATTGCCGGTGGCGGCCACATCGGTGAGCGTTTGGCAAAAGCAATTGAACCGTATTATTCGGTGAAGCTGATCGAGTTTGATCAGGATCGATGTATCGAGCTCGCGGAGCTTCTGGACAGTACCGTTGTTCTGTGTGGTGACGCCACCGACCGCGAACTAATGCTTGAGGAGAATGTCGATCAGGTCGACGCGTTCTGTGCTGTCACCAATGATGATGAAGTGAACATCATGTCATCGTTGATGGCCAAGCGGCTGGGGGTTAGACAGGTTATGGCCCTGATCGGTAAACCTGCTTATGTTGATCTGTTTCAAGGTGGTGAGATTGATATCGCCATTTCTCCACAACAGGCCACTACCAGCAGTCTGCTGTCTTACGTTCGCCGTGCCGACGTCGTTCGAGTGCACAACCTGCGCAGAGGTGCTGCGGAAGCGATCGAACTGATCGCCCATGGAGATTCGAAATCATCGAAGGTAGTTGGTAAATCCATTGGAGATATCAAGTTGCCGGTCGGTGCAACGGTTGGCGCACTTGTGCGAGGTGAAAAAGTCCTGATCGCACACGACAACGTGGTGATCGAATCGCAAGACCATGTGATCCTGTTTCTGGTTAACAAGAAACTCGTCTCTCAAGTAGAGCGTTTGTTCCAGGTCGGCATCAGTTTTTTCTGACGATGCATCTTTCAGTCATCCTGCGGGTTACCGGTCTTCTGCTGACAATTTTCAGCAGCGCCATGCTTGCTCCCGCTATTGTCGCGGTTTTTTACGGTGAGCAGGCAGTCACAACTTTCGGCCTGGCGTTTGTGGTCACCCTTGTCAGTGGCCTGTTGATGTGGTTACCGATGCGCGGCAAAAGAGAGCTGCGAAGCGGCGATGGTTTCCTGGTCACAGCGCTTTTCTATGTGTCGTTGGGCCTTTTTGGTGCAATACCGTTTTATTTTTCAGACAGCGTCGATCTCAGTTTTACTGATTCTGCGTTTGAGTCCTTGTCAGGCCTGACCACAACCGGTGCAACAGTAATCGTCGGCCTGGACGATTTACCTCGATCCATTTTGTTTTATCGCCATCTGCTGCAATGGTTCGGCGGCATGGGGATCATCGTTCTGGCCGTGGCAATCCTACCCATGCTTGGCATCGGCGGTATGCAGCTGTACCGGGCCGAATCACCAGGACCCGGAAAAGATACCAAGCTCAAGCCGCGCATTACCGAAACTGCGAAATCACTGTGGCTGATTTATCTGAGCCTCACTGTAGCGTGTGCAATCAGCTACTGGTTAGCAGGTATGTCGCCATTTGATGCCATCTGTCATTCATTTTCCACCGTGGCCATTGGCGGCTTTTCTACGCATGACGCGAGCATTGGTTATTTTAACAGCCCGGCGATCGAATCTGTTGCCATGGTCTTCATGGTTATCTCCGGTATCAACTTCGGCCTGCACTTCACCGTCGAGAGCAGACGCAACCCCTTGTTCTATCTGCGCGATCCGGAAGCGCGTCTGTATCTGATGGTGCTGGTCGGCATGTCTGTGTTGATCAGCTTTCTGCTCATCAGCAATGCGAGCACTGACGCGCCATTCCGCGATGCTCTCTTTCAGACAATATCGATCACCACCACCACCGGTTTTACCACTTCAGATTTCAGCCACTGGCCATCGGCCGCACCCATCATTCTTTTATTTGGTGCCTTCGCCGGTGGCTGTGCAGGTTCGACAGCAGGTGGCATCAAAATGGTACGGGTGCTGCTGATTTATCGACAGGGTCTGGCTGAAATTCGTCGGCTGATCCATCCAAGTGGGGTCTTCCCGATCAAGCTCGGTCGTCAACGGGTGGCAGACAACGTCGTGGAGGCGGTATGGAGCTTCTTTGTCGCCTACGTGATTATTTTTCTCCTGATGGTGTGCGCCGTCATGCTGCTGTCGGACCTGGATTTTCTCTCTGCGTTCTCGGCGGTTGGCGCCAGCCTCAACAACCTGGGTCCCGGCCTTGGGTCCGTTGCTGCAAATTACGCCGACGTGAATGGACCGGTGAAGTGGACCCTGGTATTCGCCATGCTGCTCGGTCGACTGGAAATCTTTACGGTGCTGGTGTTACTGACGCCCGCCTTCTGGCGCCGCTGACGGTATCGGCAACCGGTAGTGGTCGGGGTACCCTGGCGGTTGCCGTTTGAATCTCTTGTACTCCCACTGATACTGCGCGGGATCACGCATGATCATTTTCTCGATCGCCTGATTCATGGCGGTGACGGACACAACGGAATCTTCGCTACAGAGCACTTCCGGTAAGCGTTCATAGTGAATGGAGAAACCCCCCTTCACCCTGCGGGCAGAGGCGAGAAGGGGCGTTGCGCCAGTTTTGATTAACAACCGATGGGCCAGCGTCATGGTCAGCGCGGGTTGGCCAAAGAAGGGGGCGAATGATCCGGCGTTGGCATCCGGTGTCTGATCCGGCAGCAGGGCCGCCAGCTTTTTCTCATTCAAGTGTCTGTACAGGGCACGAATGCCTGATTTGCCGATGCGTTCCAGGCGCGCACCAGAACGTTCTCTTGAGGCCTTCAAAAGAGGCTCCACACTGGCAATCTTGGGAGGTTCATAAAGGCTCAACAAGCCAGACGGACCCAAGATCACACACTCGAATTCCCAATTGCCATAGTGCGGGACCAGCAACAGCACACCGGTTCCACCCGCAAGCGCTTCCTCGAGCAACTCCTGGCCTTGGGTTTCGACGACCAATCGCTCTAAGCGCGCGATCGACCAGTGGGTGATCAGACCCGTTTCAAAAAACAGGGCGGCGGTATGTTGCAGACTGCTTAACGCAAGCTCCTTTCGCTGCGCATGATTCAGGTCAGGAAAACACAGAGTAAGGTTCGTCAGGGTGACCTTCCAGATATCTGCGTTAAACCACGCCGCACTGCACGCGAGGAGACCGCTCAACTTCCGACCCGCATTCAGCGGGATCAACGAAAAAATCCAGCCGAGCCCATACAGCAAAGGACCAGCAAATCTCATCTGGTCGCCACCTGCGCACAGATGCCGTAACTCGGGCAACTCGTCAGATGATCGTTCACCATGCCGACACTCTGCATGAATGCATAACAGATGGTTGGCCCGACAAATTTAAAACCGGCCTTTTTAAGCGACCGCGACATTGCCTGCGACGCAAGGCTGTGTGCTGGTACCGCCTTCGGGGAGGACCAGTCATTCTGCACCGGCACGCCATCCACGAAAGACCACAGGTGGTGACTGAAATCATTGCCCATCTGCAGGCGCAACTGTGCATTGTTGAGCATTGCTTCGAGCTTGCCCCGATGGCGGATAATGCCTGGATCTTGGAGCCAACCCGCCATCCTCCGGGGACCTTGTGCAACCAGTCGGGCAGGATCGAAACCGAAAAACACTTCGGTCATGTGCGCGCGTTTTTTTAAAATGGTCAACCAGGACAACCCTGCCTGCATGCCTTCCAGGATGAGCCGCTCGTACAAAGCGTCACCGTCGTGCACTGGCCGGCCCCATTCGTTGTCGTGGTAGTCCACATACAGAGGATCACTTAAACACCAGCCACATCGTCGCGCTTCTTTGACCGCCATTCACCCATCCCGTATGTTGCACAAAAAGACTGCCTGCAGGTTGCACAATGCGCCGCCTTCCCAAAATGGTAATGCTCGATCGCGACGGCGTCATCAATCGGGAGAGCGCTTTGTTCATCAAGTCAGTTGCCGAATGGCATCCTCTACCCGGCGCCATTGATGCCATCGTGAGGTTACAGCGTCGAGGTATCAAGGTGGCCGTGTGTACCAACCAGTCTGGAATCGCCAGGCGGATACTGCGCATTGAGGATCTGGACAAGATCCACATCGAGCTCAGTCGCGTCGTTTGCGCGGCGGGCGGAGACTGGGTACCCGTATTTTTCTGTCCGCATCATCCAGAAGACGGTTGCCTGTGTCGCAAACCGCGGCCGCTCATGCTCCGGACCGCTCTGCATCAGGCGGATATCGCTCCGGAGGATGCCTGTTTTGTGGGTGACCGCGACTCCGACCTATTGGCCGCTACGGCCGCTGGGTGTCGGCCCGTCCTTCTAAATTCCCCGAACGTACGTTTGGCTGCAGGTAAGGGAAGCAGCAAGGGACCCCAGCGAGCCTTCGTGAGTCTAGCTGACTACGTTTCTTCTCTATTTAATCTATCTTATTGAATTAGCAGGAATTAAATATCTTTTAGATATCCAGATTGACAACCGTTAGAGCGTTCGATTGGATAAACTCTCGCCTCGGCTCGACCTGGTCGCCCATCAGGGTAGTAAACATCCGGTCTGCGGCTACCGCATCATCGACGGTGACCCGTAACATGCGCCGAACCGCCGGATCCATAGTGGTCTGCCACAGCTGGTCGGGGTTCATTTCTCCGAGGCCTTTGTAACGCTGGATATCTACGCCACGGCGGGCTTCAGCCATCAACCAGGCATGAGCCTGACCAAAAGTCGAGACTACCGCGCTACGCTCCCCTCGCGTCACCTTTGCACCTTCGCCGATCAAGTCGGCGGTAAGACGGCCAACCTCGACGATGGCCTGGTAATCGGTTCCCTGGAAGAAGTTACGACCCAAGACCAGCCGCTCAGTGAGGCCGCGGACCTGAATCTCTACTACCGGGATGTAGATCTGATGTTCGCTGTCGAAGGTCACCTCTACGGTAGGCGTAGGGCGCTGACCCTGGTCCAGCCGGGCCTGAAACGTCAAGCACCATGCGTTCACGGTTGATTCGTCAATTAAGGTGTCGTTGGTGACGGCTTCAAGGTCGATCAGTGCCTGGGTAATGTTGGTCGGATAGACACGCTGCATGGTCGCCAGGCGGTCCAGAAGCTTTTGATGTTGTGCTGCAAGCTCGCGGAGCCGATCACTGTCCAGCGGCGTTTCGCTCTCTGGCAGAATCAGTTCGGCCCCATCCAACGCCTGTTCCAGGAAGTATCTGTCCAGCTCCCTGTCATCTTTGATGTAGCGCTCATTGCGCCCCTTTTTAACCTTGTACAAAGGGGGTTGCGCAATGTAGATGTGGCCGCGCTCCAGCAGGGCCGGCATCTGTCTGAAAAAGAAGGTCAGGAGTAGAGTGCGAATGTGCGAACCGTCTACGTCTGCATCGGTCATGATAATAATGAAGTGGTAACGCAGCTTTTCGACGTTGAACTCTTCCCGGCCAATACCGCAGCCCAGCGCCGTTACCAGGGTTCCGACCTCCTGCGAAGACAACATTTTATCGAAGCGGGCCTTCTCGACGTTTAGAATCTTGCCTTTGAGCGGCAAAATTGCCTGCGTCCGGCGGTCTCGCCCCTGTTTGGCGGACCCTCCTGCTGAATCCCCCTCAACCAGGTATATTTCAGAGAGTGAGGGGTCTTTTTCGGCACAATCTGCCAGTTTGCCTGGCAGACCGGCGATGTCCAGCGCGCCTTTGCGGCGGGTCATTTCCCGTGCCCTTCGCGCCGCCTCTCGTGCTCGGGCAGCATCGATCATTTTCGATACTACCGCTCTTGCGGCTTGCGGGTTCTCATCCATGTATTCGCCAAAAAACTTGGCAAACTCTTGTTCCACCACGGGTTTTATTTCACTAGAGACCAGCTTGTCTTTGGTTTGAGAAGAAAACTTCGGATCCGGGACTTTGACCGATAACACCGCCGTCAGACCTTCGCGCGCATCGTCTCCAGTGGTATTTACCTGAAGCTTTTTAAGCAGGCCTTCCCGCTCGATGTAGGTATTCAACGAACGGGTCAACGCACTGCGAAAGCCTGCCAGGTGGGTTCCCCCGTCCCGCTGCGGAATATTGTTGGTAAACGCAAAGACCTGCTCCTGGAAACTGTCGTTCCACTGCATGGCGATTTCTACCCCAACCCCGTCTTCGCGCTCCACGTTGAAATGAAATACCTCATTGAGAACCGTTTTGTTCTGATTCAGATACTTCACAAAGGCTCGCAGTCCCCCTTCGTACACAAAGTCTTCCCGTTTTCCGCTCCGCTCATCGACCAACTGAATGCGAACCCCTGAATTCAGAAACGCCAGTTCCCGCAGTCTCTTGGCAAGCAGGTCATAGTGGAATTCGATGTGTGAAAACGTCTCTGCCGACGGCTTGAAGTAGCATTCCGTCCCGGTTTTGTTCGATTCACCAACCCGTGCCAGCGGGGCGACGGGTACACCGTGCCGATATTCCTGTTCATAAACGCTGCCATCCCGTCGAACGGTCAACAGGAACCGCTCAGAAAGCGCGTTGACCACACTAACGCCCACTCCATGCAACCCGCCAGACACCTTGTAACTGGAACTATCGAACTTTCCACCCGAGTGGAGCGTTGTCATGATCACTTCGGCGGCAGATATCCCTTCTTCTTCATGGATATCTACCGGAATCCCTCGGCCGTTGTCGCGGACGGTAATGGCTTCCCCGGGGTGAATAATGATGTGAATGTCATCGCAATGGCCGGCGAGGGCTTCGTCGATGGCGTTATCCACCAATTCCTGCACCATGTGATGCAGGCCGGAGCCGTCATCGGTGTCGCCAATGTACATCCCTGGGCGCTTTCTCACGGCATCCAGACCCTTGAGGACCCTGATGTTGCTGGAATCGTAGGTATCAGTGGGCATTTACTCTCCTTCGAGCATTGTCGGCAGTCCTATTCTCTGTGAACTGCGCCATGTTCCACGTGGAACACCGTTAATGGTTTCTGCGTGACATTTAGTGCTTCGAACACACTGGGTTCCAGGGTCGAACTCGCCAGAATTTGACAGTCAAGCTCCCCAAGAATCTCAAAAAAACGACGATTGCGGACCAGATCCAGTTCCGCACCGATGTCGTCGATCAAAAAAATACTGTTTTTGTCGTTGCGCCTCGCGAGGAGCATGGCCTGGCCAACCAATAATGCGCTTGCCACCATTTTCCCCTGGCCACGGGAGAGCACCTTTTGCGCCGCCTGCCGATCCGCCTGGATCGTCACGTCCGCTCTATGAGGTCCGACCTGTGTTGCACCCGATTTTACATCGCGCGCTGTCCATTCTCCCAGCACTTTCCCAAAGCGCTGTTCACCGGACCATCCACCATGGTAAGTCAGTTCTGCATTCAACTCCGGTGCGAGCTTACGGAGCACATCATAAAAAATCGGCATTAACGCCTGCACGTATTCGTTTCGAGCGGTGTGGATTCGCTCTCCGGTTTCTATCAACTGTTCCGACCAGGGGTCCAGGTCATCGCTGGAAACGCCGTGGCCAAAACGCTTGAGGAGACTGTTCCGCTGACTTAGTGCGCGCAGGTATCGTCGCAGATCATCCAGATAGGCTGGTTTCACGTGAAACACTCCCCAGTCCAGAAATCGTCTGCGCTCGCCGGGCGGACCGAATACCAGGTTGCTCAGTTCCGGTAGCATGAGCTGCAAAGGAACCAGTTCTGCTGCGCGCGACAACCGACGCTCTGCTGTCTTGTTGATCTTCAGTTCGGTTTTTTGCTGAGTCGATCGGGACAAGGCAATGGAGCCACCATGGTCAAACAAACCGCGCACCACCAGTGCATCGGTGCCACTGCGAATCAGGGTACTGGTGTCTGAGTTGCGAAAAGAACGGGCGCGTGCCAGTAAATAGACCGCCTCCAACAGTGTCGTTTTCCCAGCCCCATTGGGGCCATGAAAGTAGTTCAGGCCCGGTCCGAGATCCACATTTGCGTGGACGATATTGCGAAGGTTGGAAACCTCGAGGCGGTTGAACCACACGGCCTTAGAGCCGCATGGGCATCACCACATAAACACTGTCGTCAGGTTCCTTAGCTTCAATGAGCGCACTGCTGTTCGCGTCCGAAACACTGATCGTGACCTGATCTGTCGACAACGCGCCAAGAACGTCCTGTAAGTAGCTGACATTGAACCCGATTTCCATCATCCCATCCTGATAGGCGACCGAAACGATCTCTTCGGCCTCTTCCTGCTCCGGATTGTTAGCCTGAATGGTCAGCGTATCTTCGTCGATGGTCAGGCGAACGCCCCGATACTTCTCATTGCTCAGGATCGAGGCACGTAGGAAGGCTTGTCTCAGGGTCTCCCGGTCGCATTGAAGTGACCGAGAAGCATCCTTTGGGATCACCTTCTCATAGTCAGGAAACTTTCCGTCTACCAGTTTGGTCGTCAGGGTATAGGCACCTTGTTTGACGCGAAGGTGGTTGGCACTCACAGACAGCGTGACTTCTGTGTCGTCGTCAGCCAACAACCGACTGAATTCGATGACGCCCTTTCTCGGAACGATTACCTGGTGCCGCTCAACCCCATCGGCCCCTCGGTTCAGGGTACACATGGCCAGTCGATGACCGTCTGTTGCCACCGTCCGGGTATGACCGCTGGTTATCTCAAGTAACATGCCATTAAGAAAGTAGCGAACATCCTGTTGGGCCATGCTGAAGCCTACCTGGTCAAGTAAACGGCGCACTTCTTTGCTGGTCAGCTTTATTTCGATGTCTGAGGGCGCCCCTTCCACCTTGGGAAACTCCTGCGGCGGCAGCGTAGCGAGTGTAAAGCGACTTCTACCCGAACGAACAATCGCGCGGTCCGCTTCCTGGGTCACACTGACTTCCGCTCCCTCTGGCAACGAGCGCCAGATGTCCGCGAGCTTGCGTGCCGGGATCGTGGCGGTACCCGGCTGATCTACCTGGACACCCTCGATGATTGCCACCATCTCCACTTCCAGGTCCGTGCCGGTGATCGACAACCCGGCGGGGGTTGCCTCGATCAACAGATTAGACAGGACCGGCAAGGTCTGACGTCGCTCCACGACACCGGTCACCAACTGTAGCGGCCGCAACAACCCCTCTCGATTGGTGGTAAATTTCATCGTACGCCTCGAATAACAGGTTCTTTCAGCTGAGTGTCAGCTGTTCAGTTGTCGACTCAGGTTGCGATAGTCCTCTGCCAGGTCAATGCTGCCTTCACGCAGCTCTGCAATTTTACGACAGGCATGCAGCACCGTCGTATGATCGCGACCGCCGAAAGCCTCGCCTATTTCCGGCAGTGAGTGATTGGTCAGCTCCTTGGCCAGGCACATGGCCATCTGGCGGGGTCTGGCAATGGTTCGATTCCGTCGCTTGGACAGAATATCTGAAATCTTAATGTTGTAATACTCAGCCACCGTACGCTGGATGTTGCTGATGCTGATCAAGCGGTCCTGTATGGCAAACAGGTCACGTAATGCGCGCTTGACCTGGTCTATGCAGATGACGCTCCCGGTAAACCGCGCATTCGCGATCACCCGCCGCAGCGCACCTTCCAGCTCCCTGACGTTGGAGCGAATCCGTTCAGCGATAAAAAATGCAACAACCGGATCCAGATCGACCTGTTCTGCTTCTGCTTTTTTCATGAGGATGGCAACCCGGGTCTCCAGTTCAGGTGGTTCCACCTCGACCGTGAGGCCCCAGACGAAACGGGATTTCAACCGCTCCTCCAGACCATCAATTACCCGTGGATAGCGATCACAGGTCAGCACCATCTGATGACCACGCTCCAGCAATGCGTTAAAAACGTGAAAAAACTCTTCCTGGGATCTCAGCTTTTTGGCAAAGAATTGAATGTCGTCAATCAGCAAAGCATCGACTGATCGATAATATTGCATGAAATCCTGCATCGTTCCATGTTTAAGGGCTTTCACCATATCCTGCACAAAGCGCTGCGAGTGCAGATACACCACCTTCGCATCAGGATTGTGTTCCAGCACCCTGTTCCCGACCGCCTGCATCAGATGTGTCTTCCCGAGACCCACGCCCCCGTAAAGCAGCAGGGGGTTATAACTGTGTCCTGCATTGTCGGCCACCTGAGTTGCTGCCGCTTTTGCCAGTTCGTTCGACTTCCCTTCAACAAAACCTTGAAAGGTGAAATCCCGATTCAGATCATGCGACCAGGTGCTCTTGGCAATCTCACCACTTCCGTCTGCACGAAGAGGTAGCGCAGGAGCTCGAACTGACCCGATCTCAACATCCACGCCCATGGAAGCGGGTTGATCATTGATCTGCTCGAGCAGTTCGTTAATCCGTGCCAGGTAGGCAATTTGTACCTGGTTTTTTACATATCGATTGGGTGCCAGCAGTTTTACCCGGTTTTCATCGATCTCCGCATGAAGCGGCCTAATCCATGTATCAAATTGCTGTGAAGAAAGCTCACCCTGAAGCCGGTCCATGCATTGCTGCCATACGGTTCGTGCCACCCTAATTTGCCCCCGAAATTATATTTCTGTGTGGGATTTTTCTTTCGCATTCTACTGAGATTAAAAAGCCCTTGGCTATGAAAAGAACGGAAAAAACCAGGCTGATTTTTAAGATCGAGCAAATTCAAAAGCTTACCAAG
>JAQBYL010000020.1 GCA_027622495.1 Pseudomonadota bacterium | reverse complement strand
CAACCTGGTGAGCCCGGGTGTACTCGACATGGCCCGACGCGATGCGCAGCGGATCTACGTTGGTAAGCGCCGACAATATAAAGCCATGCGTCAGACTGCTATTCACGATCTGATGATTGAGCATGCGAGCGCAGGCAAACGGGTCGTCCGGTTGAAAGGCGGTGATCCATTCATATTCGGTCGGGGCGGTGAAGAGATCGCCTCGCTGGGTGAAAGCGGAATCGACTGTGTAGTCATACCCGGTATCACAGCCGCACTTGGCGGTGCAAGTTATGCGGGCATACCGCTGACTTATAGAAACGTGTCGCAATCAGTGCGTTTCATAACTGGTCATCTGGCCCGGGGCGAGATCAACATCGACTGGCCTGAACTTGCCAAACCGGATCAGACACTGGTGATCTACATGGGGCTTTTAGGTCTTGGCGAGATCTGTGAGCAGCTTTCTCGAAATGGTATGGCGCCGGATATGCCGGCCATATTGATCGAGAACGCGACGCTGCACAATCAGCGCGAAGTTGTTGGAACGATCACTACGCTGGCAGCTCTGGTAAAAAAGGCACAGATAACCGGACCAAGCCTGACCATTGTCGGCCGCGTTGTTGACTACCGCACCTGGCGCAAGGCAGTTTGAAGAAAACCTGATCAGATGCAGTTTGTCGGTCTGGGTAGACCAGCAATTTTTGCGATCAGCTTTGCCGGGCTGCCCGGAAACAAACGCATCAACGCAATACTGTTGCCAAGGTCATCGCCGAGTTCGAGCTTGACCCGTTTGACCAATACCCGCATGGCCGGCGAAACATCGAACTGCTCGTGAAATCCTCTAGCCAGATGGATCACGGCCCAATGGTCCGTGCCAAGTGTTATATCAACATTTGAGGCCAACTCCCGCGCGATGTCTTCATCCCATTCAAAGCGGTTCATCAGGTAGCCTTCTTTGTCGGTGCGAAGGTCGGTCAACATGTCCAGGTAACAGCGGGTGTGTGATCGATAGTCAGATTGACGAACGCCGCATCATCTATGATCTGGATCGAGGCATGTACCCGCTCTTCTAAACCTCGGGCGATAAGGTCGCGTCTTTGCGCATAGCAGGGCACAGATACTTCCGACAATGCGCAGTAAACGGCGTCTTCAATCAGCATCAGCGGTTCCCTGTTTGCTCGTATTGCGAGGCAGGCTGCAAGAGCCGCCTGTCGATTGACGATGTGCAGTGCAGCCATCAGTCATTCACCACGGCATGTTGAAGCGCAATCAGATCGCGCTGGGCCTGTTGATCGAGCGCCTTAACTGATACCACCAGATCGTTGAGATCCAGCCCGCGTTCCTGCATCGAATCCGAGCACACATAAAGATCAGTGATGTCGTACTCAGGCAGCGAAGCGGCGACTTTGCCCATGGTTCGCTGACCGATGGCGCTGCCATCCTGCCCCTTCACAAGATGCCACACGGCATCGGCTCGAAACAGCACACTCACAGACTGATCAAACACACCGGCAACCAGCGCCGCCTCGAGCGCTTCAAGACCGTGCGGTGTGCGATAAGGCGGTTTCGCCAACATGAACAGCAGCTTCTTGCTCATGCAGCGAAACTCACGAAACGGTCACAGGTTACAACCGCATCGATGAGCTGACCTAAACCAACAACCGTGAATGCCGGATCGATGGTTGGGTTTGTTCTTTCGTAGCGTTCGGCTTCGTCATGATCGAGCATGCCGCGCTTCAATGCAGCAGCGATGCAGATCGCAAGTTCCACGCCATGCGTGTTGCTGAGTTCAACCCATTTCTGATGAGCATCATCCTGATCCTGCGGGGCAACGAACTTGTCCCCTGCGCTCATTACACCGTCGTGATAGAAAAACACCCGGTTGATCTCGTGCCCGGCAGCCAGGACCGCGCTGGCAAAATGCCAGGCGCTGTCAGCGCTTTGTGATGCATAGGGGGCGCCGTGAACGGCAAGAGCGAAGATCATGTTTCTGGCATGCGAAAAGTCTGGATTTTCGCACTCGCTTCCCTGAAAGGGAAGGAAGGTCAGATCAGAGGATCAACTGATCCACATGACGGGGTGGTGTTTGAACTCGTGTATCAGCTGGGCTGGCGAGACTGAACCGTCGGTGTCTGCAAGGAATTTCGCCAACCTTTTTGAATCGCGGACGGCTTCGTGCTCGCTGGTGTAAGGACCGACTTCGATGCCTTCCCGAGTCGAGATAAAAAACGCACCTGCTACCGAGAAGATGCGCCCGGTTCGAAACCAGACTTTTTTGGGTTCGCCCCTGCGAACGGGAAGTTCCACAGGCGCATTGTTGGCACCGACTGTTAGTTCTTGAGATTTTGTCAGCTTACGGATGTCACCAGCGGTCCATTCCTGGTGCATTATCTTTCGTACCAGGCGAACGCGATCTCCATCGCTGATTGCGTTCGACAGAATCTCCGAGATTTCCCGGCTTTTCTTCTGGGCGATGGTCTCTTCCAGATAAGGCCCGATGTGCATACCGGTCGGTGAACCGACATACCAGCCTTCGTTAAAGAATATGTGATCCGCCGAAAACCAGCCGGGTAGGTGCTGCGTCATCGTAGTCCTTGAAAATGACCATCAGTGGTTATTCTGGTTGAATTGTCGAGCGGAACGTTGCGCCAGGTCACAAAGTGAGCCTGGCGGTGTCGGCCGGGTTAGGATGCCCTCGCGATCGAATCACCCAGGCAACGGATCACTTCCGCCCGTGGCACGTTGAAGATTCTCTTTCTCGCATTGATCGATCGCACTGTCACCATTTCGGACTGCCAGCCTGTTTTATCAATGACCAGGTAGTTAGTGCCTTTACGGTGAAATATGCGGCCTTTAAGATGCTGTCCGCTCATTGGGGGCTCCATTGTCTGCGCGGGCATTATTACCCTTTATGGCGCCTTAAATGTGGCGACATGTAACAGGTTTGAATCGGGTTGTACTTCGTTTCTTGAACGGCCCCATGTTAGCGACGGGCAGGTGCCCCAGGCTTGGCTGAGCGCGCCAACAACTTGTCCGGTAAGGCAATATTGGGCCAGAGCTTCGTGAACCAGCAGGCTATTCGACGGGGAGCAGGGATTTGGCGGAGGGGCAGGGATTCGAACCCTGGGACCCGATAAAGGGTCGCTGGTTTTCAAGACCAGTGCTTTCGACCGCTCAGCCACCCCTCCGAAGCCCGCGGAGAGTAGCAACAGTTTGCGGGAATGGGAAGGTAGCGCTAGTCGGCGAAACCCTCTGGATGGGACGATTGCCAGCGCCAGCTATCGGCGCACATCTTTTCGATACCGAATTCGGCCCGCCACTCGAGCTCGCAATTTGCTTTTGTCGGATCGGCATAGGACTCGGCAACATCACCAGAGCGCCGGTCGGTGATCTCGAACGGCAGCTTCCTGCCGCAGGCAGTCTCAAATGCCTTGAGAACATCGAGAACCGAGTAGCCCTGTCCGGTTCCGAGGTTGTGGATGGCGATGCGGGGTTCCCGGCGTAGAAATTTCAACGCCTGCACATGCGCCCTGGCTAGATCAACAACGTGTATGTAATCCCGAATGCCAGTGCCATCAGGTGTCGGGTAGTCATCGCCGAATACTCGAAGAAACGGCAGTTTGCCAATTGCCACCTGACTGATATAGGGCATCAGGTTGTTCGGTATGCCATTTGGATCTTCGCCAATTTCGCCGGATGCATGTGCGCCAACCGGGTTGAAGTAACGCAGCAGTGATATCCGCCAGGCAGGATCGGATGCAAAAAGGTCCTGCAGCATCTGTTCGACCATAAGTTTGCTGCGACCATAGGGATTGACCGCACCGGTGGGGGCGCTCTCGCTGATGGGGCAATGCTCCGGTGTACCGTAAACGGTAGCAGACGAACTGAAGACGATGGTCTTGACGCCTGCGTTCGTCATTGCCTCAATCAGACGCAATGTCCCATTTACGTTGTTATCAAAGTACTTGAGGGGCTGTTCGACCGATTCGCCAACTGCCTTCAGGCCCGCAAAGTGTATGACCGAGTCGATCTCGTGATCGTGGAACAGTTTGCCAAGCACATCTGCGTCACGGATGTCGCCTTCTACGAACGGGATGTTTTTCTGAGTAATTCTTTCGACCGCATGAATGCTCCGTAGACTTGCATTCGACAGGTTATCCAGAACAACAACTTCCTGACCGGTCTGAACGAACTCCACACAAGCGTGGCTGCCAATGAACCCGGCGCCACCGGTGATGAGCGTTCTAGTCACTTGAACCTTCGATCGAGATATCGTACTTGCTGAACAGGTTGTAGAGAGTAGGGCGCGAAACACCCAACAGCCGCGCTGCCTGACTCACATTGTTTTCGCTGCGCTGCAGAGCGCGTGCTATGGCGCTTTTCTCGGCGAGACTTCGAACCTCGCGTAGATTGAGCGGTTCGGCAGAGCTTACGGAAGCTTTCAGTTCCAGATCCTCGGCACCGATGGTCGGACCATCTGTCAGAATACATGCCCGCTTGATCTTGTTTTCCAGTTCACGAACGTTTCCTGGCCAACTCCATTGTTCTATTGCAGCTACGGCATCATCGCGCAAAGACAGCATCCGGCCGTTTGCAAACTTGTTGACCAGGGATTTTCCGATCAGCACGGCATCACCGTTACGGTCTCGAAGCGGTGGCAGATCGATGGAAATCTCACTCAGGCGAAAGAACAGATCCTCACGGAATTCACCACTGGCAACCATTTTCTGTAAGGGTCGATGAGTTGCCGCGACCACGCGAACGTCAACAGGGATGCTCACGTTGCTGCCGACGCGTTCAACTGTTCGTTCCTGTAGAAAACGCAGAATCTTGGCCTGCAGGGCCAGGGGCATATCGCCAATCTCATCCAGAAACAGAGTGCCCTTGTTGGCGCTCTCGACCTTGCCGATCTTGCGGGCGCTGGCACCGGTAAATGAACCTTTTTCGTGCCCGAAGAGCTCGCTTTCAAGTAATGCTTCGGGTATGGCGGCACAGTTGATGACTGCCATGGGTCCGGCTGCGCGTTCGCTCAGATTATGGAGTGCGCGGGCAATGATCTCTTTTCCCGTGCCGGTTTCACCCAGAATGAGCACGGTCGCATCAGTTGGTGCGACCCGTTCGGTGCGGGTGCACACCGCAAACATGTTTTCGGCGCCGGTAATCAAACCCTGAAGGGCAGTGGAGGAATTGCTGTTCGCCAGGCGGACGTTTTCTTCCTCGAGCTCCCACAGGCGAAATGCGCGGTCGACAACAAAGCGGAGTGTGTCTGAGTCGATGGGCTTCTGGTAAAAGTCATAAGCACCTGACGCGATGGCCTGCAGAGAGTGCTCCCGTTCTTCGCGACCAGTGATGACAATGATTTTGGTCCGCGGCATCAGCTCTTTAATTCTGTCGAGCAGTTTAAAACCCTCGCTGGCGCCACCCGCATTGGGCGGCAGACCCAGGTCAAGGGTAACCACCTGAGGTTCCTCTTTTCGGGCGATTGCCTCGGCTTCGCTGGCACGCCCTGCAACAAACACCTTGGTGTCTTCAAAACACCACTGCATCTGACTTTGCAGACCGACATCATCTTCGATTATTAACAGGCGACGTTCATCCATTGAGAGACAGCTCCGATACACTCTGGATAGATTTTCTAGGCAGGTACACGATGAAATGGCTGCCTTGATCGATCGTGCTGGTTACTTTGAGGTCACCGCCAATTGACCGGAAGAATTCGCGGGCCTGGTAGGCACCAATGCCCATACCGGCAACCCCTTTGGTTGATGCAAAGGGTCGAAAAAGCTGAGATTTTACAAAATCGTCGGTCATCCCTGTCCCGCTGTCCTCAACATGTATTTCGATCCACTGGTCAGCAGATTCTGCCCAGCAGGTCACATGGCCATCGTCGGGTGTTGCATCAATTGCGTTCTGGATCAGGTGGCCGAGCACTGATTCGAACTTGTCTGCATCGGCCATTATGCACTCAGATACCTCAACACGTTTGATGACTGGTGCAGGGTTTTGGACAGCGAACTTCTCAAGTACGTGAGGCATAAAGCTCACAAGATCAATTTCATCCACCTTTGACAGAGTCTGACCTCGCAGTTGTTGTAACAACCTGGTCATCTTTTTTACGCTGTTATCGGTGGTCTTGATCATGTCGTCGATAAACCGCGGATTGTCCCTGTGTCGCGCTGAATTTTCGACAAGCAGGCTCAGCTGTGCCGAGATGGTTTTGATGTCGTGGATCACAAAGGCAGACAGGCGGTTGAATGTATCCAGTTGCTGGGATTCCGCCAGCACACTGTCTGCCTGGCGCAATGCCAGAAAACTGGCAGCCTGCCGGGCAATCAGTTTGAGCAGGTCGTAGTCTTCCCAGTTCAGATTGATGTGGATGGTGGCACGGCCTATACCGACGATCCCGAACAGCCGGTTTTCGATGAGCAGCGGAACGACAAAACGCAGATTCTCAAGGCCTGCCAGTTTTGTAATGGGATAAAACGGGGAATCACCGGCGATGTCATCGAGATCGATCACGATATCGTGAACTTCAAAAAACTCGATCATGCCCCTGGAAGTCGCAGTGGTGATGGGCATCTTCCAGTCTGCGTCGAGTTGTGTGTGGGCAATCAGTGTGTCGCCTTCCTCGCGGCGCCAGATGCCTCCCCGGTTGGTGTGGGTGACGCTCATCATGGCTCTGATGGCCTGCTGACCCATGTCGTAGTCCGCATGCGACTCAGACAGATAGCCCGTCACCCGCTGCCATTCGTCGCGGTAGTCGTACTTCGACTCGAAAAAATTGCGTGCGATGGCGATCTGAATCCGACTGCGTACGCGGCTTGATCCGAAAACGATAAACAGACCCGCTATACCAACGGTGGCGAGGAGGGCGGTAAGAGCTGCACTCCAGTCGCCGACAAAGATGCGCAGATAGTAGCCACCCAGACCCATGAACAGCAGAAAGGCACCGGTGGCCATGAGCACACCGGTCCGGAAGACCAGCGTGCGCGACAGATTGAGGTGCATCGGGTTGTTGCGATTGCGCAACGATGCAAGCGCAACGAATGGCCCTGCCAGACCAACTATCGCGGGATACATCACATACAGACTGGGGATCTGGCCCTTAAACAACACCGCACTTGCCTGGTGGACCAGTTGAAAGCCGAACAACATGCCAAGCCCGATCGTCAGGTACCGCGTTCGCCAGCGTGCGTCGGATCGGGTATTGCGAACCAGTTGCTCAATCATCACGAGACCCATGATCGAAAGCAGCAGCAACGCCAGATGCAGAATGACGATCGTGTCGTTACGACTGAAGTAGATTTCCTGCGGGAACAACCAGGCCAGGGTGACACCGACCACACTGGTTAGGAGGGCAAAACCGAAAACCATCGATATCGGTCGCAGAGCAGGATCCATCACTCTTGAAGGCGCAAGCCCCAGTATGCGGACAACCAGCAGCATCCACGCAAGCGTCATCCCGATCTCAAAGGTTGTAGTTAAAGCGGATGGGGGGGAGGACAAGTTGAACGGCAACGAACAACCACGAAGCTACCCCTGCAAGAAGTGCCGCCCGGCCGCTGATCCCTCGAATGAGATTGACGATCAGAAACAGCACAAGCACCGATGTCGCGAAGAAACCGACGTACAGGCTGTAGATGTGCAGGATTTCGAGCGTCATCAAAGCTCGTCTTCTGGAAGGATGAGGTTGAAGAGAAACCCAAGCGGTTTCGTTTTGGAAGAAAAAAAGACAAACTCGACAGCAAGCCGAGCAAAAAAATGACCAGGGAATCGCTCGAAGAGCGATAGCAGGATCGCGAGATGTACGAAGCCTACTTCGGCCTGAAAGGTAAACCATTCCAGCTGTCTCCGGACGCGGCGTTTTATTATCCGAGCAAAGAACATCAGCGGGCCCTGTCGTTTCTGCAATACGGGCTCAATCAGGCTGATGGTTTCGTTGTGATTACCGGCGATGTCGGAACCGGCAAGACGACGCTCCTGCATACGCTCTTAAACGAATTGAACGAAACCGACATGATGGTCGCCACGGTGGTCACCACCCAGTTGGGCGAAGAAGATCTGCTTCATCTGGCGGCGAGTTATTTTGGCATTCGCCTGCCGAGGGACGCAAGCAAAGCGATCATTGTTGAGTCGCTGGAAAAGGCATTCATTCAATTTGCACAGCAGAACCGTCGTGTTCTGCTGATTATCGACGAAGCGCAGAATCTGCCCCCAAGATCAGTAGAAGAACTGCGTATGCTGTCGAACTTTCAGCATCGCGGCAGACCGCTGGTGCAGATATTTCTGCTCGGCCAGCAGCAGTTCCGCAACACGCTGCTGAGCGCAGATTTTGAACAACTGCGACAGCGGGTGATTGCAACCTATCATCTGAACCCGCTCAATGAAGAAGAGACCCAGACCTACGTAAAGCACCGTTTATCCCGCGTTGGCTGGAAGGAAAATCCGTCATTCGAAGCGCAAGCGTTTGCTGCGATATTCAAATTTACCGAGGGTGTGCCACGTCGGATAAACAATCTGTGCGACCGCCTGCTGCTGTTCACATTTCTCGAAGAACAGTCGGTGATTACTGCAGCCACGGTTGACAAAGTTTCCAACGAGATCGGCAGCGAATTCTGGTCTGGTACCACGAGCGAGCCAATCGCACGCCAGCAATCGATGCCCGGTGGGTGGCATGCGCAACCGGGCGGCGAGATGCCTAACCCGCACCAGGTAGGCCATACACAGGGCAGTCTATCGTCGGGCACACGTCTTTATGAGGACAGCAACCTCAACAAACGCCTCGATTCGATGGAGCGGACTATCGACGGTCTGACCAGTTCGTTTAATTCGGTCAAGTTCGATGAACTGAAGGAAGAGCTGACGTTCATCCGGCTGTTGCTCGAAGACGTGGTTCACACCCAGCGATCGAATACCGATGGCGCAACTCCGACGAAGAAAAAGCACGCCTGATCAAGGCCGCTTTAGTGAAAATCCCGGGAGGCGAACGGCAGATCGTCTGTTGACAGATGAGCAAGCAGATCAGAGGCATCTGCAACATGCCCGGCCACCACATGGATAACCTCGTTTTCGCGTTCGACAATGCCTTTCATCTTGAGCAGACGTCCCTGCAGTAACGCGGCCCGAAACTGGTCCAGAACAGACGCCCAGACCACCACATTGATATTGCCGCTTTCGTCTTCCAGGGTCACAAACAGAACACCGGTTGCGGTGCTGGGCCGCTGTCGACCAGTCACAAGACCCGCGACCCGCACAAACTGACCCTGTTTGCAGTGTTCCAGATCAGCCGCCCTGTGATGACGGGCCAGCGCCGGATTATCGCGCAGCAGCTTTAAGGGATGCGGGCCCAGGCTCAGGCTCAGGTAGCGGTAATCATCGAGCACATTCTCAGCATCGCTTGGACCCGGCAGCTGCACCGATCCATTGCAGGCGGGTTGGATCTCGGCCACCTGCTGCACAGGGCGAGTGTCATCGGCCGCCGGGTGCTGCTTACTGTAGATGACACTGGTATCGATGGCCGCGGTGTCCCAATGCGCCTGAAACCGATTGCCGGACAGGTAGCTCAAGGCACCGCCGCGAGCCAGGAATTTGAGTTCTTTCTTACTCAGCAGCGCACGTTGCGCAAGATCGTGAACATCGCGGTATGGCCGCGCCGCGGCAATCCGCTCGCCAGCTTCCTGACCAAGGCCTTTGACCAGACGCAGGCCCAGTTGAAGCGCCGGTTGCACGTTGGCGGTGGTTTCGCGCGAGGCCAGACGATGATCCCAGTCACTGATCTGAACATCGACGGGGCGCACTTCAATATGATGCCTTTTAGCGTCCTGCACCAGTTGCGAAGGAGAGTAGAAACCCATGGGCAGACTGTTGAGCAGGCCGCAGTAAAAGGCCGTCGGCTCATGGCGCTTGAGCCAGGCAGAGATGTAGACCATCAGTGCAAAGCTGGCTGCGTGTGACTCCGGAAAACCATATTCACCGAACCCCTGGATCTGTTTGAACACCCTTTCGGCAAATTCCTGATCGTGGCCACGGGCAAGCATGCCGTCGATCAGCTTCTGTTCAAAATGCGCCAGCCCTCCGCGGCGCTTCCAGGCCGCCATGGCACGGCGCAACTGATCGGCTTCGCCGGCAGAAAAGCCAGCGGCAACCATGGCAAGTTCGATCACCTGTTCCTGAAAGATGGGCACACCGAGCGTTCGCTCCAGGACCTTGCGGACACCCGCACTTGAGTAGTGCACCGGCTCCAGACCCTGACGCCGTCGCAGATAAGGGTGCACCATGTCGCCCTGGATTGGGCCAGGCCGAACGATGGCAACTTCAATAACCAGGTCATAAAAGTGTTGCGGCCGCAGACGCGGCAGCATGGCCATCTGCGCCCGCGACTCCACCTGGAAGACGCCTACGCTGTCGCCGCGCTGCAGCATCCGGTAAGTCTCAGGATCTTCGGCCGGTATGCGGCTGACGGTCAGATCAGTACCGCGACAGGCATTGATGGCAGTCAGCGATTTGCGTATGGCGGTGAGCATGCCCAGACCAAGAACATCTACCTTCATCAGACCCAGCGCTTCCAGGTCGTTTTTGTCCCACTGGATGACGGTGCGATCTTCCATGGCCGCGTTTTCGACCGGCACCAGCTGTGCCAGCGGCCCGCGCGAAATCACAAAGCCACCCACGTGCTGCGACAGATGGCGGGGAAAGCCAAGAATTTCGTTGACCAGATAGAGAAACTGCTCGGTCAGCCGACCCTTGGGGTCGAGGCCGGCGGCGGCAAAGCGGGCTTCGAGTTCTTCGCGCTTGTCCCACCAGGCGAGGGATTTGGCGAGCAGATCCACCAGGTCGAGACTCATGCCCAGCGCTTTGCCCACATCGCGGATCGCACTTTTTGGCCGGTAGGTAATCAGCGTTGCCGCAAGGGCTGCGCGGTCGCGACTGTAACGTTTGTAGATGTACTGAATGACTTCTTCGCGCCGCTCATGCTCAAAGTCCACATCGATGTCAGGTGGCTCGGCACGCTCCCTGGACACAAAGCGCTCAAACAGAAGATGCATCCGTGAAGGATCGACTTCGGTGATATGCAGGCAGTAACAGACCGCCGAATTGGCCGCCGACCCGCGACCCTGGCACAGAATGTTCTGGCTTCGGGCGAAGGCAACAATGTCCTGCACGGTGAGAAAGTAGTACTCGTAGTTCAGCTCGCTGATGAGCTTAAGTTCTCTTTCAACAAGGGCTGCGGTCTCTTCCGGCATGCCTTCCGGCCAGCGTTCGGCCGCACCCGCCAGAGTGAGTTGCCGTAAGTACTCGCCAGCTTGCAGATGCGGCGGCACGAGTTCTTCGGGGTACTCATAGCGCAACTCGTCCATGGAGAAATGGCAGGCCTGCGCGATTCGCACGCTCTCGCTGAGCATCTGCTCGTGATACAAAGTAGCCAGGTCTTCGAGTGTGCGCATACAGTGTTCGGCATTACCAAACGCCCGCCGGCCGAGTTCTGCCACCGTGGTTTTGAGTCGAATCGCCGTCATCAGATCCTGCAACGGCTGACGCAGCGGTGTGTGGGCATGCACGTTGTTGCTGGCAACAATAGACAGGTCGAGCCGGATCGACAGGGCCAGAGCGTTGGCCGTTCTGTTAAGGTCATGCGTGTCGCGAAAAAGTTCGAGCGCAATCCACAGCCTGGGGAAGAGGGCTTTGATCCGCTGCCCCTGATCCACCAGAAGTTGTATGTCTTCATCGGGTGGAACCCACAGCGCGATGCACTCGCTGATGGCCAGCCCCAGATCGGCGAGGCTCACCTGATACTCGCCTTTGGGTGAGCGGCGACGCAGCTTGGTAATGAGGGCCGACAACTGGCCGTAGGCGCTGCGGGTCGGCGCGAGCAGGACCATTGTGCAGCCTTCATCGAGTTTGAATTCAGCACCGATGATGAGCCGGATACCGCACTCTTTGGCCGCAAGGTGTGCTTTGACCAACCCGGCGTAAGTGCACTCATCGGTGATGGCAATCGCCTGGTAACCCAGGCGAGCGGCAGCCTCTACCAGCTCTTCCGGGTGCGAAGCGCCGCGCAGAAACGAATAATTGCTGATGCAATGCAACTCCGCAAAGACCGGTCTGGGGCCAGTCCCCGGATTCGCACCTGGACTGCTTTCAGGAGCGTTTTCAGAAGCGTTTTCAGGAAAAGTAGCCATGCAGATACCAGTGCTGACTCATGTCGGTAAAGGCCCAGCAGCGCGCGCCATTGCGATGACGGACCACGTAGTAGTCACGCAGCAGGCCTTGTTCTCTCTCGTTATCCCTCTTATTCCCCCTCATGTTTCCCCACCAGGCAGTCTGAATACGCTCCGGCCCCCAGAGCAGGGTGAGGTCCTGCTGGTTGACCTTGCGCGGTGGTTCGAACAGCCAGGTAGGGCGCGTTGCAGGCAGGGGGGTGGCCGGGTTGGCGACGGCGGTAGAGACAGATGACGAAACCGCAGACCGACTCCTGCTGAGCGGTTCAACAGATTGCCAGGCCAGTTCCGGTGCATGCTGATCGGCGACCTGAATGCTCCGACAGGCCTCACTGCCAAGCCGCGCATTCAGATGGTCGATCAGGTCCGCGAGGGCGTTGTTAGCGCTGTGGGCACCAGCACTGCTTGCCGGTGCGGCGAACTGTGGCTGCTGATCAAACAGTCCACTGCTGACATTGTTCCAGGCCACCAGTCGGCTGCTGCTCAAACTGACACTCATAACCTCTGGCACATCGATCTGTTCCAGCCTGAGCCTGCTGATGTCTAAAAAAGCCTGCTGACTCTGCCGCG
Source organism: Pseudomonadota bacterium (assembly GCA_027622495.1). Taxonomy (GTDB): domain Bacteria; phylum Pseudomonadota; class Gammaproteobacteria; order Pseudomonadales; family Azotimanducaceae; genus JAQBYL01. The sequence continues at coordinate 6,844 of JAQBYL010000020.1, read as the reverse complement.
CCCTGGCACTGCGCACTGGCATCACCACGGCACTGGCATTGTCAAAAGGCGCAAACCGCCAGCTCAACTGCTCAGCCCCCAGCTGATGACTCACCAGCCAGTGATGCAGTTCGACGAGCAGGCGTTTCATGGGGAAAAGCAGCGCGTCTTTGTCGGTGACGGGATCGAGCAGATGCAGGGTGCTGCTGAACCGTTCCGGCGGGATAATGGCTTCGCGCGGGTCTGGCGCCTCACCGGTCAGACGTTCCAGATAGTTGATGATTGCCGCACCGAAACGCTGCCCGAGATCGGCCTGGGGCAGATCAAGCAATGGCCCCAGGGTGTAAATGCCCATGTTGGCAAAGCGCTCGAGCAGCGCCGGATCGATTTCGCAATAAGCCAGCGGCACTTCTTTGAGCTGTTGCCGGCCGGAGCGGGCCTGCGCCAGGGCGGCCAATGGTGTAGTGGCTACATGGACGCGCGTCTGATGGGCGAGAGAGGCGCACAAGGCTTCTGTCTGCTGTTGCAGGGTATGGAGGCAACCGAACAGGTTGAGGCTGCCGCTGATTTCCAGAAGCAGGCTGTCGGGTGCCTGAATGCTGACTTGAGAAGTGAACCGGTAGAGGGTTTCAGCCAGCAGCTTAAGGCGCTGGCGCTCTCTGCCAGGGTCGCGGTTAAAGTGCCGGATCGAGGGGGCAATGCTGTGTGCGGTGGCAAGTGTTGTACCGATATCGATGCCAGCATTTCTGGCCGCGCAGTTGCGCATTACCACCCGATTGTTGTCGAGCAGGACGGCACTCTGACTCACCTGTGCTTCGCGCTCCTGCTCGGAACGGCCTGTCTGGAACACCTCGAGCCCGAGGGCCGGAAAGTGGACTGCCAGCCACAGCATCAGTGAGTCACCTGGACTGGAGAGTGGACAGAAGACCCAGCCGGGGATGGAGCTGAAGATGAAGCCTGCGATGACGAAAGCTCGTCATCGAAGAACCAGCTGTCCCGCGTCTGTTCTTGCAGATCCATTTGCGGGCCCGCTTGCGGCAGGCCCGTTCGCGGCAGGCCCGTTCGCGGGCCCGTATTCCGGCCCTGACGCGCGCTCTGTAGATCACTCCACAAAGACAGCTGCTCACGAATCACATCGGTTTTCGGGCGGGCTTCCAATGCCAGGTGCAGATCGCTGACCGGCCAGCCACCGCGACGTTTGATCAGCGACAGTTGCAGATCGCCACTTTCCTGCGGCGCAAGTTTCACTCTCAGCTCTGCCGTGGAGGCATGCTCTGCCGCCTGTTCCGGCCGGAACAGACAGCACAGCGTATTGCCCTGTTTGGCGGCAACCTACAACCTGCGCGTGTCCTTCAAACGCAGGCGCGGCTCACTCAACCAGGCGAGAGTCGCACTGCAGGTGCCGGACCGGGTGGCCCGCTCGAGCGCCCATAGGGCATCTTCATGGGTCCTGGGGTGGATCAGTAAAATTTTACTGATGTCGATACCCAGGGCGCTCAAGGCGGGCGCATACGGAATGAACGGCGGCTTGATCCAGGCAATCCAGCGATACTGCCGGCTCAGAGTTCTGAGCGCCGGCGCAAGCAACTTAAGCTCACCAATACCGGCGGTAGGCAGAAGCAGTTCGCACAGCGCCGCCTCCGGCCAGCCACCGCCGGGAAGCAGCGCATCAAGAGAGGCGAAACCCGTGCTGGTTGCAGCCGTGTCGCCAACTGCCCGCAGATCGCCCCCGCGCCAGAGTTTGGGGTGTTGAAGCCTGGCATCCAGCGGTTTGCGTTGCGGTTTTTCGGCGTGCCGTTCGGTGTGGTGTGCTGTCATCATCTGATACTGTATTTATATACAGGGGTCGATCAGATTACCTGTACGAATATACAGTATCAACTGTTTTTTTAAGGGGTATAGATATATCCCGCGGAAATTGATTCTCCTCAGTGATCCAGCGTAGTAGTCCAGCGCTCTTAACTCCTCGACTTCTCGTGGACTCCAGCAGTAAGCGCGGCAGCGTGGCGTGCAAGCTTCTCGACGAATACTGACGCAGGCCAGTCCTTCCAGGTCGCAGAGTTGGACAATCGTGTGATCGGTTTCGTTTGGGCAAAGCCCTGGGCCGATTCTGAGGGTTACGACTCGTCAGTGCAGGCCTTTACGTTCTGCGAGAGGCGTTCGCTTGAGATCGGTTGTGTAAGGGAGAATCCGAGCTGCAATTTCTACCGTCACCTGGGTGGTGGGGAGATTGGAAGCCGCCAGGTTAAAGTTGACCTGTTTGAGACGCGAGAGATCCTTTTTGGCTGGCCTGACCTATCAATTCTGATTTGAGCTTCGGCGCAGCCGACCTTTCAGCGATCTTTACCAGTCCAATTGCCCATTGATTTAAACGTGGAGTTGGTGGCTGCGTGCTCCTCGCACAATTCATTGATGAAAGTGCAAAATGCCACCCCAAAAGCAGACCGACCCACATTAACCCACCAATCACGAACCCGGTCACTCGTCAATTACACCATCGTTGTACTGCAACCAAGCAAATTCGCGCGCTCGAAAAATAGCAAACACATAAGAGCTCACCTGCACTTGTTCTTCTTCCGTAAGCGAATCCTGCTTTCCAATGTTGAGAGTAATGCAGGGATGGTTGATGGTCTCAAAAAGTTCGGCCTGAGAAGCCGTCAAAACCGACTGACGCGACTAGCACGGTTCGCTACGGTGTTCTGGCGAAGTTGCTTTGCCACATAGATCAATGAGGCAACGACCAGAAATACACCAGCAACTTCTGCAAAATTGGCGAAATAATCTATTGACACTTAGCCTCTCCCTGGAGTTGTCCGTCACATTCTGAGGTAGAAGGACAAGATTGCAAACGACGGCCGTGGGTCGAAGTACTAAACCGCTAGCGGTAGTCAGTTGCACCACCTTCCCTTGATTCGATAGCTCCAGACTGTTCAACAGGGCCATCCCTGTGTTGAGGTTGTTGTCCCTACAACGACATCCTTAACCAACTCAGGAGACGAGCCCATGGCTAAGTCTAACAAGTCCGTCAGTCCATTGCGTCAACGTATGATCGACGACCTGACGCTGCGTAAGCTCAACGAGAAGACCCAGGTTCAGTACATTCGAGCGGTAGTTCGTTTGACCCGCTACTTGGGACGCTCGCCGGATACGGCCACCGCAGAAGATCTGCGATTGTTTCAGTTGCACATGGCGGAGACCGGCGTGTCCAACATCACGATTAACACCACGTTAACCGGCCTCAAGTTCTTCTTCACGCACACCACCGATACCCCCGAGGTGCTCAAGCGCGTGCAGCGCGTCTACGAACCACGCAAGCTTCCCGCGGTGCTCACTGCTCAAGAAGTCACGCGTTTGTTGGACGCTGCTGGGAGCTTGCGCAACAAGGCGGCGCTCAGCATTTCGTACGGTTCTGGCTTACGTGCCAGTGAAGTGTGTCACCTCAAGATCAGTGACATCGACAGCGAACGCATGATCCTGCAGGTGGAAGAAGGCAAAGGCCAACGGGACCGGTACGCCATGCTATCCCCGACGATGCTGAACATTCTGCGCGCCTGGTATCGTGACGGTCTTGCGAAGCGCAAGCTGTTGCCCGGCGGTTGGCTGTTTCCCGGCCAACAACCGGTGAACCCAATCTCCACCCGACAACTGAACCGTATTTTTCACCTGGCGTGTGTCGACGCCGGGATCGACAAAACGGTGTGTTTGCATTCCCTGCGTCATTCATTCGCGACGCACTTGCTGGAGCAGCATGTGGACATTCGCGTGATCCAGGTGTTGCTCGGTCACAAGCGGATCGCCAACACCATGCGCTACAGCCATGTCGCGACGAACCTGCTCAAGGAAGTGAAGGGACCGCTGGAGTACCTGAACCTCTAGCGTTCGCACGCTTCAGAGGTGACACACCTTGAGGTCGCGGACATCGTCCGCGATCGAGGCGATGCGTTTGCGCGCACTCGCCGCTTAAGTCTGGGACAACTCAAGGCCTTATCGGCCATTGAGCGCTGTCGCTCGGCTGAGTTAGGCGGCCATGTGCTCGCGTGTCAGTCTTGTGGCGAGACCCACATCGCCTACAACTCGTGTCGCAACCGCCATTGTCCCAAGTGCCAGGGTAGTGCTGCCAAGCGCTGGCTGGCGGATCGTCAGGCCGAGCTGTTGCCGGTGGAGTACTACCATATCGTGTTCACCTTACCCGCGTTGGTGGCCGACGTAGCGTTCCAGAACCCAGCGTCGGTGTACAACCTGCTGTTCAAAGTCACGGCGCAGACCTTGCGCACCATTGCGGCAGACCCCAAGCATCTCGGTGTCGATATCGGTGTCACCGCCGTACTGCACACCTGGGGCTCCGCCATGACCCACCATCCGCACCTGCACTGCGTGGTGCCGGGTGGCGGGCTGACACCCCAGGGCCAGTGGTTGCCGTGCAAGCGTGGGTATCTTTTACCGGTCCCGGTGTTGTCACGCTTGTTTCGGCGATTATTTTTGGAACAGCTCATCGCCCTGCACCCGAAGCTGAAGTTCTACGGCGCGCTGGCACCTCTTGTGCAGCGGATGGCGTTCAAGGACTACCTCAAGCCGGTACGCCAGGTCGAGTGGGTGGTTTATGCCAAGCGTCCGTTTGCTGGCCCCGAAGCAGTGTTCTCGTACTTAGCCTTGTACACCCACCGCATTGCCATCTCCAACCAACGGCTCATCGCCTACGACCACGGTGTCGTCACGTTCAAGTACAAAGACTATCGACGCAAAGGCCGTGAGCGCTACCGGTCCATGCAACTCCACGTCGATGAGTTCCTGCGCCGCTTCTTGATTCACGTATTGCCACTAGGATTTCATCGCATTCGATACTTTGGTTTGTTTGCCAATCATCAGCGGCGCAGGCGTCTGCAGCAAGTTCGAGAGACTCTCAACGTGCCTCCTCCAGAGGTGGATAATGCGAGCGAGGACACCGAGCGAACGAAACCACCGGTATTCGTTTGTCGCACCTGTGGTGTGGGGATGATCATTTTGCAAGTATTGGATCGATCCCGGTATGCGAGAGCGCCACCCTGATGAGCACCAGCGACCGATTAACACCAAATCGACACGGCCAAACCGGTTGTGGAGAGACCATTGGCCTCAGTGGAAGTTCTGGCAACAATCGGCCTGGTTTGACCTGTATTGAACCAGTGTGGTGCCTTGTATTTTGTCCGCGCTGGCGCTCAATACCTGAGCATCTACATCAAACATCACGAATTAGCCCAAGTCAGCGTTTTACTTTCCCCATAGATCCCACTATCGATCCCGCGGTTTCCCACATCGAGCATTGTTAGCCATCTGCGCGGATACGCTGACTGACCTTGAAAGGTAGTCTGTAAGCGCAGACAGCTAACAATGCTTAACGAAGTGTGCCGCCGCAGAACGGACAAACTGTAATGTCGATATTGAACATGCGCTTTAACCGCTCTGCCCAGGTCAGCGGCGCCGTACGACACCCGCCAGCACCAGCAAGCCCTTCACCGTCGCCCGCGACGGCTTTTCGCTGAATGCGGCCGTAAGCTGTCAGGCCCACCAGCGCGCCAAGCTCGAACGTTTATGCCGATACGTAGCACGGCCACCCCTGGCGCTGGAACGGCTCTCGGTGACAGACGACGGCAAACTGCGCTATGCACTTAAACGCCCCTACTCCAACGGCACCACGCACTTTCTCTTTCACCCACTCGATCTGCTCGCCAAGCTGGCGGCCTTAGTGCCAAGACCCCGGGTCAACCTGACCCGTTATCACGGGGTTTTTGCATCAAATAGCAAGCTACGGGCCAAACTCGTGCCGGGTAAGCCGCGCAAGAAGCACTATCAGCATGATGCCTCAAATCGGCCAAACCGCCCGAGTCAGTCCCAACACGATGAGCCAACGCGGCTGACCTGGGCGCAAAGGCTCAAACGGGCATTTGAGTTCGACGTAACTGTCTGCCCGCTGTGTGGCGGCACATTACGGGTCAAAGCAGATATCACCGACCCCGCCGTCATCCACAAAATCCTCAACCACACCCGCCACTCCCGCGCGCCGCCTGCGCAGGTGCAACGGCGCACAACCTCAACCCATTCTAACCAACACGGCGGCCGCTCCGCGTAACCGGGGCGTGGGCCTTACCGTCCTTGATTTCATGTATGTGGGAAAACCCCCCACTCACACCCGGCATATCACCCTCCAGCGCGTGCGCCTGTCTCCCTCTGATCCGACCGGCCTCAGTTCCAATCCCTATCCCTATCCCTTTTGATTTGTTTGTTATGCTCCGTGACTGGCTAGGTTTCCACTCTCTCGCCAAGGGCGAATTTGCTTTAGTTCTTCAGCTAATTCGTCTTCTGCGATTTCTGTATCATACGCTGCTTGAGCGCGAAGCCAGTAACCGTTTGAAAGGCTAAAGAATCGACAAAGCCGTAAGTCAGTGTCAGCGGAGACAGAACGCTTACCAGAGATAATCGCGCCAATTCTTTGAGCTGGAACTTCGATTTCCTTGGCCAAGCGGTACTGAGAAATACCCATCGGATCTAGGAATTCCTCTTTCAATAACTCACCTGGAGATACAGGCTGTAGCTTTCTCATAAATAGACTCCTAGTGATAATCCACAATTTCTACATCAGATGCCCCGGCTGTGGTCCAGCGGAAGCAAACTCTAAACTGATCATTAATGCGGATACTGTATTGTCCCCTCCGACTACCTTTCAGTGCTTCAAGGCGGTTACCTGGAGGGACTTTCAAATCTGCCAGCTTTTCAGCAACTTGCAATTGCCGAAGCTTGCGAAGAGCGGCTCGTTCAATGTTTACAAATCTTCTAACTCGGCGCCCTTTGGATAGAGACTCGGTGTCCGAACATTTGAAGGATAGAATCA
>JAQBYL010000501.1 GCA_027622495.1 Pseudomonadota bacterium | reverse complement strand
GATAAGGGTTGGCAAAATGGGAACTGCGGAGGCGCAACCCGGAGATAAAAAATGAATATCAGTATGCGTGACATGCTGGCCGCAGGCGTGCACTTCGGCCACCAGACCCGTTTCTGGAACCCAAAGATGGCACCCTACATCTTTGGCTCCCGCAACAAAATCCACATCATCAACCTCGAAAAAACCGTGCCTGCGTTTAACCAGGCGCTGATCGAAATCCGTAATCTTTCCAGCCGCGGCAACAAGGTTCTGTTCGTCGGCACCAAACGGGCTGCCGCCAAGGTCATTCGTGAGGAAGCCTCCCGTGTCGGGATGCCGTTCATCGATCAGCGCTGGCTTGGTGGCATGCTTACCAACTATAAGACCATCCGTCAGTCCATCCGGCGGTTGCAGGATCTGGAAGGGCAGGCGAAAGACGGTACGTTTGAGATGCTGACTAAAAAAGAAGCTCTGCAGAAAACCCGTCTGATGAATAAGCTCGAGCGCAGCCTCGGCGGCATCAAGAACATGGGTGGTTTGCCTGATGCGCTGTTCGTGATTGATGTGCAGCATGAGCACATTGCCGTCACCGAAGCCAACAAACTTGGCATCCCGGTCTTCGGCGTGGTTGACACAAACAGTGATCCAGCGGGTGTCGACTATGTTATTCCAGGCAACGATGATGCGATCCGCGCAGTTCGACTGTACGTCACCGCCGTCGCAGACGCCGTGGCTGAAGGCCAGGCAAATGCAGGAGGCAACGTCAGCCCAGATGAATTCTTCGAGGTGACTGAACCTGCTCCGGTGCCTGAAGCTGTTGCTGCACCTGAAAGCACGCCCGAAAAAGCTGGTGAAGAAACAACTTAAAGAATCAGGAGATAGATGATGGCGGTAACTGCCTCATTGGTTAAAGAGCTGCGGGAACGCACCGGGCTCGGCATGATGGATTGTAAGCGCGCGCTGGAAGAAACCAGTGGCGATATCGAGCTGGCCATCGACAACCTGCGTAAAAACAGTGCCCTCAAGGCTGCAAAAAAGGCGGGCCGTACCACCGCCGATGGTCTGCTGGGTCTCAAAGTGGCTGCTGACGGTAAAAAGGCAGCCATGGTTGAAGTCAATATCGAAACCGATTTCGCTGCTAAGAACGAAAAATTCATCGCGTTCGTGGATGAGGTGCTGAATGTAGTTTTCGACACCGCAGACGATGATCTGCAAAAACTGACCAGTGGGGCTCTGGATGCCAGGCGCGAAAGCCTGGTGCAGGAAATTGGCGAGAACATATCGGTGCGGCGGGCAGTGTGTTTCACCAGCCCTGACGGCTACATCGCCAGTTACAAGCACGGTGACGATCGCAAGGCCACACTGGTCGAACTCGACGGCGAGAATGCTGAGATCGGAAGAGACATCGCCATGCACGTGACTGCCGCTCAACCGCTGGTAGTTCGCAGTGCCGATGTTGCACCTGATCTGATCGCCAAAGAACGCGAGATATTCCGCACCCAGGCTCAAGACAGCGGCAAGCCCGCGGAGATCGTTGAAAAGATGGTCGAAGGTCGCATACGCAAGTATCTCGAGGAAGTGAGCCTTCTCGATCAGCCGTTCGTCAAAGACGACAAAACCAAGGTGGCTGCACTGCTTTCGTCGAATAAACTCGACGTCCGCCGCTTCGTTCGCTTTGAAGTAGGCGAGGGCATCGACATTCCCAAGGAAGATTTCGCAGCCGAAGTGGCCGCACAGGTTAAGGGTTCGCAGAAAAGCAGCTGATAGGATTGGAGCACGGCCGGGAGTAAGGGTTTTTGAAGCGAATTGTTCTCAAACTGTCTGGCGAAGCACTGGCAGGTGAGGCTGAATTCGGCTTTGACCCGGCGATTGCCGACCGGATCTGCGCAGAAATTGCCGGTGTCGCAAAGCGCTGTCAGATTGCGATAGTTCTGGGCGGTGGCAATCTGTTTCGCGGCGGTGCACTGGAACTTGCTGGTATGGATCGGGTCACCGGCGATCATATCGGCATGCTGGCAACCCTCATGAACGGGCTTGCGTTCGGCGATTGTCTGAAGCGTGCACAGCTTAAGCCCCGACTTTTTTCATCGGTTCCCATCAGCGGTATTGCGCGCGGGTACAGCCGCGACGACGCGGTGCAGGCACTCGAAGAAGGTGCGGTGGTGATCCTGGCCGGTGGCACCGGCAATCCTCTCTTCACCACCGATACCACAGCCACGCTGCGCGGCATCGAAATCGGTGCCGACTGTGTGCTCAAAGCGACCAAAGTTGACGGCGTGTACAGTGCTGATCCCATGCTTGATCCTGCTGCGATCCGCTACGATCGATTGACCTACGATCAGGTTATCAGCCAGGACCTCAAGGTGATGGACACCGCCGCCATTGCCCTGTGCCGTGATCATGGCATGCCTGTGGTGGTGTTTGATATGGCAAGCGTCGGTACGTTGACCCGCCTGATCAACGGTGAGATGGTGGGGACAAGGATCGACTGAGTCAGTCGATCTGTTCTGATTTTAAAGCGATGCAAGAATGATAGATAAGATTAAAAAAGAGGCAGGTGTTCGCATGGGTAAGTCCATCGAGTCTCTGCAGCACGCCTTCAACCGCCTTCGAACCGGCCGCGCCAACCCGAGCCTTCTGGAGGGTATCGAAGTGGCCTACTACGGAAGTGATATGCCGATCAACCAGGTGGCAAACGTGATCGTAGAAGATGCGCGTACGCTTTTGATCACGCCGTGGGAAAAGAACATGCTCGGTCCGATCGAGAAGGCCATCCTCAAGAGTGATATCGGTATCACCCCGGCCAACAGCGGCGACAACATCCGTGTTCCATTACCTCCTCTGACGGAACAGAACCGCAAAGACCTGGCCCGACAGGCCAAACAGGAATCGGAAAATGCCCGGGTGGCCATCCGCAACATCCGTCGCGACGCGATTGCCGAAATACGCGAGTTAACCCGCGAAAAAGAATTGGCCGAGGACGATGGACACCGCGGTGAGGACGAGGTTCAGGTCCTCACTGATCACTGGGTAAAAGAGGTGGACACGATGCTCGGTGCCAAGGAAGCCGAACTGA
>JAQBYL010000500.1 GCA_027622495.1 Pseudomonadota bacterium | reverse complement strand
TCCAACGCCTACGATGGATCACGTCTGGTGCAGCGCGGCGATGTAGTAGTGGTGACCGTTAATCATCGGCTCAACATTTTTGCGCACCTGTACCTGGCTGAATATTCAGACAAGTTCGCCCACTCCGGAAATGTCGGCATCCTGGATCTGGTTCAATCACTTGAGTGGGTGCGCGACAACATCGAGGCATTCGGCGGCGATCCCGACAACGTGCTGATCTTCGGTGAGTCCGGCGGCGGGATGAAAGTCAGTGTTCTGATGGCCATGGACCAGGCAGATGGCCTGTTTCACCGTGCGGTGGTGCAAAGTGGACCGCAATTGAGTAACCGGGTTGCCACCGAAGCGGCTGCTGGCGCCCGGGCGGTAGTAGAACAGCTGGGCCTGGATGAACAAACGATCGATCAGATACTGACCCTGCCACCCGAGCAGATCGAAGCTGCAGCGGCCGCAGTTGTGGAAGCTGGCGGCAGCTATACATGGAACGGACCCGTGTTCGATGGGTCTACTTTCACCCGCCAGCCGTTTGAAGGCGGCGCACCAGCACAGACCGCCGATGTTCCGCTGCTGATCGGTACCACACGAACTGAAATGTCGCTGCTTGCCGGTGCCCGTAACCCGGATCTGTTTGACCTGACCTGGGAGAGCCTGCCACCTGCGTTGAAAACATTTCTGCCTGATGCCGACATCGACGCGCTCGTCCAGGGTTACCGTGCGCTGGATCCGAAGCTCACAGCTCCCATGCTGGTCTTCGAAGCCTTAACCGACAACGGATTTTTGCGCCGTAGCATCGAACTCGCAGACCAGAAAGCCCTTCAGAAGGCGGCACCCGTTTACTTCTATTTCTTCAACTGGGACACGCCCGTCGACGAAGGCAAATGGGGAGCAACCCACGCGCTCAACATCGGTTTTGTTTTCGACAACGTCGCCAGGTCTGCATCCATGTCCGGAACCGGTGAAGCCCAGCAGGCCATTGCCGACATGATGGCCGAAAGCTGGCTGGCCTTTGCCCGAAACGGCAACCCGGCGAATTCCACCCTCCCCGACTGGCCTGCCTACACCGTCGAGGGGCGCGAGATGATGGTCATCGACAGTGTGCCTGCTGTTGTTGCCCACCCCCGCGGCGCGCAGATGGATCTGCTTGGGAACTGATATTCCAGGCATTTTCAGTAAAGAAGGGCCATTCGCGCCAGTGTCTGCAGCTGATTGTCGGTAAGGCGGGCTCCGGCCAGTGACTGGCAAACAGGCGCAACAGACTGCATGTGACACCAGGCACTACTGTGATCTGACCTTCGGAAAATCTGATCCGCGCACCCCCGGAAAGCTCGTCATCCACCGCCAGATCGCTGATCGCGCTGAAACTCATTTCATTCAGATCAAAGCGTTCAGGATCGATCCGATCTCTGCCACGGTGTAGTATCGACCGTCGGAACTGACGGCCAACCAAGAAATCATAGTACTGTTCCAGCTCCGTGCGAGATAGATTCTCTGGTAGATCCACGCCACTCAACTGGCTCGCTAGACTGCCGCGCAGCTTTGCTTCGCTTAAGTATTCCAGACCGACCTTATTCACCCGCTCTACAAACTCAGCAAAATACTGCGGGTGATTGACGCCTTCCAGATATTCGTGAAACAGATAGCTGTTTTCATAGGTGGCCGTCTGGTTTGCTGCTGCTTTCAGCATCTGCTGATAACCAGTTGATGCCCCCGACGCACCGTTTGCCAACCAGTCAATCCCCGCACGCGCAATACTCAAGCGGTCCGTCGCTTCAACCGTGTGCCGGCCGTGGAACAACATGAACTCGCGGGTAACCTGGCGTAACCGCCAGCCGGGAAGTGTGTTGAAACTGATATACGCAACCCCTTGCGGACGCAGACAGTCCACACAGATCTGCAGAAGTCGATTGCGCACATCCTCTGCAACCCAGCTGTAGACACCGTGGGCGATGATGTAGTCAAACTCAGTCTCAATCTTCACCGTTGCGATGTCGGCACAGGTAAGGGTGCAATTGGTGAGACCCAATTTCTCAATCAGACGCAGGCCGGTATCAATCTGGGAGGCAGAAAAGTCGATCCCGACGAATTCCGCATCAGGCAGACCTGCGGCCATGGGGATGATGTTACCGCCTTCCGCGCAACCCAGTTCGAGCACGCGCGCACTTCCAGCAGGTGCACTCTTCAACCCGCACAGATGGGCTATGCCGCCAAGGCGGCTCGGATGAGTTTGTGCCATGGCAACACTGTCATAAGGCACGTGGTCATAGTCGATCGCGGTAGTCATGGGCATTCCATTGCGGCTGATCGTGGACTGTCTGGTTTTTCGCTCAGGTACGTCAAACATCACAAACTGATTGATTCTCGCACTTAATCGAGGTAACTAAACACACTCATATTCGAAAGTCCGGGAGTACTGCATGCTGATCCGATGCGCCATGGCGGTAGTTGCGCTGGCCCTGATGCCAGCCCAGGTTTTCAGTCATCACGCTTTCTCGTCGGAATTTGATGCTAACCTGCCTTTCACGATCACCGGTACCATCGTCAAAGTTGAATGGATCAATCCGCACAGTTGGATCCACGTGGACGTCACCAACGCAGATGGCAGCATCGAATCCTGGATGCTCGAAGGGGGCACTCCAAACACTCTGCTGCGAGGGGGTCTCACGCGAAAGGTTCTGGTGCCTGGAACACAAGTCAACGTGCGCGGCTACCAGAGCAAAGATCCCGACTGCGTGCCCAAATGCCGCGGTAGCGGGCGCGATATCACCTTCTCCGATGGTCAGCGTATATTCATGGGCTCATCGGGTACCGGTGCACCGACAGACGGGGCCGATCCCGCCGAGCCTGCACCTTCTGAACCAACCAAGTCCCCGGAGTAAAGCCCCTTGCTGACAAGAACAGTTTTGACCATCGGCTTGAGCCTGCTGCTCGGTGCCTGCTCGAATGAGAATGCCGAAACACCTGCTCATCCGGATCTGAACGGCGTGTGGCAGGTCCTGGGTTCCGCACACTGGGACCTGGAGGGGCATACCGCAAGCAAAACCCCGGCAACACCGATCCTGG
>JAQBYL010000019.1 GCA_027622495.1 Pseudomonadota bacterium | reverse complement strand
GGCTTGCTCATCGGGCTCGAAGTCGTAGTCTAACCAGCTTTCTTTCAGCATCACCGCACCCTTGTTACTACTGATGCTGCAGTTGGCAAGATTCACCTTTGCGCCATTGTCCGGGCAGCGGTGCGTGTTCGGATCCGGTACCAGACCGTCGGAGCAGCCGACGTCGTAGACCGCTTCCTTCGCTTCGCCGTCTTCCACCCAGCCCTTGATAATCTGAACACGTTGCAGCCAACCGGCATGGGGGTCTCGCACAGCCCAGACCAGAAATCTTGGTGCCTTCGACGGTGTAGCCAGCATGCCGCCCATAGAGACACCGTTGGTGTAGGCGAGCGCGACAGGATCATCTGCATCGGCAATGTTCTCGGGAAGATCGCCGCCAAAGAAGCGCACGCGTATTCGCGAACCGGATGTGGCGAAGGTCTCCCGTCGCCGCATGGCGTCGTACAGAGAATCGCGCGTGTTTTCCTCAGCCCACACACCTGCAAGCCCGCCAGTGCCATGGGTTGCCTGGCGCGGTGTCCAGAAGCCTTCCCAGGATGCAGCCGGATCGGAATAGTTCGGATAAACCGACCCGCGTGAGACCGCATCGTTGCGCCCACCACTGAAGTAGTTGTCTTCCTCGTAAGGTCCGCCAGAGAGGTGGCTGTCACTGGCCCCGATCACACCTAACTGAAACGGATTGAAGCCACTTTCTGCCTGCATCTTCAGACCCGTGTTCAATGCATCCCGGTAGTAGCCCCCTTTGAACACCGAGATGGGTGTGGTGTTGGCTGTCCGGTTCAGATAGTACTGAACGATCTGAAAATCGGCCCACTCGTCGTTGGGCGAAAGCGAGGGATGAGTTTCTGAAGTGCCTTTCTGCTGGCTGATCTCGGCAATGGGTTCGTTACGCATGCGCTTTTCTGCAAACTCACGATCGATAGGTGAGCCTTTAAACGTAACCTCCTGAAAGGCTAACCCGTCACTCTGGTTCATGTTGTGAGGAATCGCCAGTGCTTCGATGCCGTCGGCACGAAGACGATCCAGCCAGTCCCACAGATCTTCTGGATCCAGAGAGTCGCCTGAGCTGAACGGACGATCCGGGACGCGACTGCCGCGGAACAACACGTTCCGGTGCAGGTGCCGGTTCCCCGGAGTTGGCGTGTACTCGTAGCCGATAAAGGTAGTAAAAGTGCCCGGATCATTGTGCCGCTGCGCAGCCGCAATGATTTTCTGCCAGGCATATTTCCAGACGATGGGCCCCATGAACGCAGGCTCCTGCGCCTCGAGTTCCCGCAGACGTCTAACGATGCCATCCAGCTGCGTGCCACCGGGCACCAGGTCCTGCGCATCCGGGTGACCGTAGAATGGGGCAAGAGGATCGACCTGTGCCGCAAACACCCCCAGATATTTAGCGTGATCGGAGACCATCAGGAAATCCAGCGGTGGACCGCTGATCCTGATCTTTAAACCCGCTGGATGGTCAATGGGTTCACCCTTCGCGTAGCGGTAAGCATCGTCCGGCGTGGTGCGGACGTTGCCCATGAACGCGTCAAACGAATACAGGGTGTGGATGTGGGTGTCGCCAAAGTAGGCGTTCCGCTCTGGTGTTGCGGCATGAGCGGGTTGGATCGCACAACACATCGCGAGGAATGCGAACGTTCCGGCTAGTTGGGCCACCCCTCAGCGATCCTGTGCAGGGTTGGGAGCAATGAAGTCCACGGTAATGTGTTCCTGACCCTGCGCCCCTGGAACCTCGAGCCGGAACTTCTCGTCCTGACCCCCTGTGACTGGGTCTCTGTAACCGGCGATGTCTCGATAGTGCGGCTCTAAGGCGAAACCAGGGAGATTCTGAAAACGATCGTCCGGCGTCCGAAAGACTCCGGGCCGGATCTCCTGCGCGCTCACAGCCGCAGTCGCCACTGCGACCAATATAAATACACCGAGAAATCTGCACTTCATCTGATCTAACCTCCTAGTTGCAGCCTTCAGTCAGACCTATGCCTCTACCACCGCCGCTGGCGGGGTGAATTTTCCAGCGAAGTTTTCTTGTGTTTCTTCAATCAGCATTGCGTTCATTTCCGTTCCCCTTTAAGAACTTGTACCTGGCAGGTAGCACTTGTTGCAGGATCGTTTCTAAGGGCTATCAAACAGGATCGTCCTTCATCCAACCTCTGACCCGCTTCTCCACTTCGTCATTCAAATCCGGTATCTGCTTGAGCCGGGCTTTTATTATCGTGACTTTAACCAATCCCCTGGCTAACAAAGCCCGACAAAATTCCTGATCCTTTCTCCTTCCAGCGACCGCCTTAGAAAGCCATAGATCGTGAATCTCCAAGCATAAAGCCGTTACACCGTTTGTCGAGGGAGAGGAATACCGCACTACGCGTTTGCGCCAGCCATCTGGGAGAACCGCCGTTTGCGACGTTACGCCTTGTGCGTAATAACCAAAGGTTTCTTGAAACATCGACAACTCACCTATTGATCCATCGATAAGATCCGCGAGCGATCCATCCGAGTCACCAAGTACTGCAATGTCGACCTCTATAGATCGCTCCGCCTCGGGGATCTCCAAATCGATGGAACCGTGGACCGCCTGGCTACCGATTACCAGAACTTCATCAACTCCTAAAATCGCGCCCGCTGCCCGAATCGCGTGTTCAAACTGTGACTTTTTCACGTAGCTTCCTCACTCAAGTGCATCGCTTCGCTGAAACTCGCGAAGCACGCGAGCCCTTTCGCTTGCGCTCAATACTCCTGCAAACGGAGATATCTGTCGCATGTCACGCGCATCTTCGTGCACGTCAAGAAGCCTGTTTGCCAGATCTTCAATTGATAGATCCAACCACGAATGCCAACGTCGCAGTAAACCAGAGGCATGGGGATGAAGGTCGCTCAAGAAAGTCAGTTGTGTTCTGGCACGACTAATGACGGTCGCCGGATCCATTCTAATCACCTGCAGTACGGCGCGGTGATAAGCGAGACTGCGCTTGTCAGATCGTGTCATCCTGGTCACAAATACCACGTGGGCTTCCAGACCTACTGCACGCGCGGTTTTCTCCAGCGTTCTCAGAGTAGGTGACTTTCGTCCTGCCTCGTACGCCGCAATGGTGGACTGTGCAGTTTCTGCTCGCGCAGCAAGTTGCTGTTGCGTAAGGCCGACCTGCTTCCTGAGTTGTTTTACAGCACTCATGAGGATAAATATATCCGATCGGATATATATTTCCAACAGTCAGAGTTTTGAGCTACCGTGGTACTTCACGCATGTGAAACTAGTCGATCCTGCGAATGCCTGCCGGCAGGTGATCCTGGATGGTTTCAACAAGCGCATCTACATTGGCCGTGAGGCGGTAGGATGCGCGCCAAAATACGGCGATCGTTCGACCAATCCGCTGGTCGTCGAGCGGGCTGTAATCAATGAGTTGCTTCAGAGGCGGTTGCTTTCCCACGGCCAATGCGGGGAGCAATGAATAGCGATCACCGGCTGCGACCATATGGCGCAATGTCTCTAAACCCGACGCCTGAAGCCGGTCCGCGCCATTGCGGCGTTTAGCCGGGCACACATCCAGGGACTGACCGCTCAGGCAATGTCCTTCGTGGAGCAGGATCATGTCATTAGCATCCAGTCCCTGACGCTGGGATGCCCCTCCAGCCACAATCGGATGACCTTTGGGGGCCGCAAGATAAAACGGTTCGAAAAATACTTCTCGTGACCTCAGGTCGTCTCGATCAATCGGCTGCGCGGCCAACACAACGTCCAGATTTCCGGCACCAAGCGCATCTACCAGCGAATCGGTTAACCCCTCTGCAAGGTGCAGGTCCAGGTCGGGGTACCGCTTTCTTAAAGGTCGAAGCACGTGCGGCATGAGATAAGGTCCGAGTGTTGCAATGACACCGAGGCGCAGCGTGCCAGTGAGTGGCGATTCATGGGCTTGAACCACCTCTTCAATCGCATCTGCGCAATCCAGCATCGAACGGGCTAACGTCACAATCTCCTGCCCTCTGTGGGTAACCAACACCTGCCGTTTGTTTCGCTCGAATACGACAGCCCCCAGCGCCTCCTCAACATGTCGAATCCGCTCGCTCATCGCGGGTTGTGTGATTGCGCAGGCATCAGCGGCACGACTGAAATTCAGGTGCTCTGCGACGGCGCACAGATACACAAGGTCCCGCAGGTTGAGTTGACGCACACTCATAGGTATTGCCTATATCAATAACTGATAATAGATATTTCAGTTATGTATAGCGGATTCCTATAGTGACATCAACACGTTAATCGAGACCTTCTGGACGAGGTATCGACGCGATCTACTCTCAACTTTAGACAGGAGACCTCCATGAGCAAACGACGATTGACCACGTCAGCTGGCGCTCCAGTTGCCGATGACAATAACAGCATCAGCGCAGGCGATAGAGGCCCGCTGACGTTCGACAACTACCAGCTCTTTGAAAAACTTGCCCACTTCAACCGTGAGCGGATACCTGAGCGGGTTGTTCATGCCCGGGGGGCTGGCGCCTACGGAACATTCACGCTGTCGAAATCGCTTTCAGAATTCACCAGAGCATCTTTTCTGCAGACTGCTGGCGAGCAGACTGAGGTGTTCCTTCGATTTTCTACCGTCGGCGGTGGCCAGGATTCCAGTGACTATGCACGGGACCCGCGAGGCTTTGCAGTGAAGTTCTATACCAGGGAAGGCAACTACGACATCGTAGGGAACAACACCCCTGTGTTCTTCCTGAACGACCCGATGAAGTTTCCAGACTTTGTGCATTCGCAGAAAAAGAACCCGCGTACCAACCTTCCAGATCCAGCTCGGATGTGGGAGTTCTGGGCCAACCATCCGCAATCGCTGCATCAGATGACCATTCTGATGTCGGATCGGGGTATCCCGCGTTCGTGGCGGCATATGAATGGTTATGGTTCGCATACCTTTTCGTTCTACAACGCCAATGGAACGCGCTATTGGATGAAGTGGCACTTCAAAACTGACCAGGGAAATGAGTTTGTTACCAACGAAGAGGCTGCTGGTCTTGCAAACCATGGCGCCCAGCAGGATCTGGTGGATGCCATCGACAGTGGTCACTTCCCAAGCTGGACTGTCAAGTTGCAGATCATGACGGAAGAAGAAGCAAAATCGTTTGCGCTGAACCCATTCGATGTGACCAAAGTCTGGCCACACGATCTTGTGCCATTGCAGAGCGTCGGCAAACTGGAACTGAATCGCAACGTGGAAAACTACTTCGCAGAGACCGAACAGGCTGCCTTCGCCCCCAGCAACTTCGTGCCCGGCATTGGTCCGTCACCAGACAAGATGTTGCAGGCGCGGTTAATGGCCTATCAAGACGCGCATCGGTATCGGGTCGGGGTCAACCACAACCAGATCCCCGTCAACGCGCCAAGATGCCCGTTTCAGACCTACCAGCGTGATGGCAGCATGGCGACGGGACAGGATGGCAGGCACAACTTCTATCCCAATGATCAACAGGATCTGCCACAACCCGATGCGTCCGTGGCACCCCCTGCACTGCTTCTGCAAAGCGCCTGGGTGCAGGGCTATAGCCAGGACAAGGAGGATTACTACAGCCAGGCGGGAAATCTTTTCCGCATTATGGCAACGGATCAGAAAGATCGGTTGGTCGCGACAATTGCGGGTGGTCTGGTGCAGGCTGACGAAAGTGTTCAGAATCGGATTCTCATGTTTTTGAACAAAGCTGATGCAGACTATTCGGCACAGGTGGCACGGGAGATCAGCGCCTCGGCGAACGGTGATTCGCGGTAAGATAAAAACACCGTGCTGGAGATCGTGAACCATGCCAAAACTGAAAAGCGTACGAACCTTTGTCGTTAAAACCGCGCCGCCGCACAAAGGCGGTTTGCTCTGGTTCTTCCTCAAGCTCGAAACCGACGACGGCTACGAAGGCTGGGGTGAAACCGCAATCCTCTCCTCTTTGTCGGGCCTCGAGAGTGGCTATGAAGAGCTGGTTAAGAATATCTTCGACACGCATCTTTTGGGCGCCGAAGCACTCGATCGCGGCTATTTATTCGACAAACTCTATTCCAGACTGACCCAGCAACATCCCGACTATGTGATGCTGGGTATCATCAGTGCGTTTGATACAGCGCTGTGGGATATCGCCGGTAAGCATCTGCGCACACCCATTTACGATCTGCTCGGAGGAAAGTTCAGGGATCGCGTCCGAACCTATACCTACATTTACGATGATGAAGATTCAAACAGTCTGCAGGGTACCGGCCGCGCCTGGACCGAAGAGCCGGAACGCCTGGCCAGGCTTGCCGAACACTATGTGAACGAAGGATTCACCGGTCTCAAGTTTGACCCGGTCCCACAGGTTAAGCGGCGTGTGCCGAAACCGTTTGAACTCAGGCAGCATGAACTCGGCAATGCCGAACGCGTGGTGGCAGCGGTGCGTGAAGCCATCGGCGAACGGGCGGATATTCTGATTGGCACCCACGGGCAGATGACACCGGCCGACGCGATTCGTCTGGCCAAACGATTGGAGCCATATGATCCTCTATGGCTCGAGGAACCCTGCCCGCCAGAGAATTACCGTGAAATGGGACGTATTGCCCGGGCTACGAGTATTCCGATCTCGACCGGCGAGCGTCTTGTTACGTTATTCGAATTCCAGCTGCTGTTTGCTGAGGGCGCCTGTGCTATTGCCCAGCCGGACCTGGGGAGTGCCGGTGGTATCACGGCAACGCACAAGATCGCAACCCTGGCAGAAGCAAACTACATAATGATGGCGCCGCATGTCTGGGGAGGACCGATTATTCTGGCGGCCGCATTGCAGATTGATGCCAGCATCCCGAACTTTCTCATTCAGGAAAGCATCGGCAAGGCAGACGGGTTCTTTAACGAGATCGTGAAAAAACCTTTTGTCTGGGACAACGGTGATCTCATCGTGCCTGACCGGCCAGGTCTGGGTATTGAGCTGGATGAGACTGCGCTGGAAAAGTACCGTGGTAAGTTGTCTGACAGGCGTTGATTGCCAAGCAATGTAAGTGAAGGAGTTGTTGTGAGTTCCTCTCAACCTGAAGCAAAGGTGGACGTCCTCATCATCGGGGCAGGCGCGTCGGCTGCGGCGTTCGCCTGGAGTATCGCAGACACCAGGATGAATGTGCTTTGTCTCGAACAAGGAGACTGGACCCGGCCTTCAGAGTATCCCAGCACCACCATGAACTGGGAGTCAGACAACGCATCGAACAGCAACCCTAACTATCGCCGTAATGCGGCCGACTACCCCATCAACTGCGATGGCTCGCCGATCGCGGTCGCCAACTACAACGGGGTTGGCGGCGGGACGGTGTTGTTTGCCGGTCATTTCCCGCGTTTTCATCCTTCAGATTTTCGAGTCAGAAGCCTTGACGGGTTAGCCGACGATTGGCCCGTCGACTACCACCTGTTGTCACCGTTCTAAGATACCAATGACCGCATGATGGGGGTCGCTGGTCTTGCCGGTGACCCGGCTTATCCGCCCAAAGAACCGACCATGCCACCACTACCCATGGGCAGATCTGGCGAGGCGATGGCGCAGGGTTTGCGATGTTAGACAGCCAGCCGGAACTCCGATCCTTTATGCGGTCGATGATGCAGATCGCAGCTCAGGCTTACTATAGCGATGCGCGAGTTCTAATCGCTTATGGCATGGAGCCTCGCCCGCCATTCCCTCAGGGTCATCCTGTTGAAGAGGGCGACTGGAATCTGCTCGCTCCGGTCAGAAAACGAGTGCCCTTTTACCGTGAAATCCCTTTACCAGAAAAAAAGTAGCTCGGCACCCGCATCAGGTCAACTATCAACGCAATCAACCCAGCACCTCCTTCATCGAAGGCATGCTCCACACAACCTGGCCGCGGCAGTTCCGCACCGACTCTGGCGGCGCCTGCAACGCATCACGGTTGTTCGACCTGTTCGATCTGATCCTGGAACTTGAGGAACAACGCATAGTTGTGCGCAGTGGTGTCATTGAGGTCTTGCTGAACTCTGGCGGTTTCAATCTGACCCTGAACCCATAAATGCTCGGCCCAGTTACCTCCGCCGGTTTTCACCACCTCCATCTCTGCGGTGGAAAGCCGCACCACATCACCAACGCCGCTGAATATGTCTGTGAGGGAGGGTTCTTTGTCTTCCATTGGCTTCAGCGATTGACCTAACCGGTCACGCAACGCCTTGGTTTTGCGCAGGACATCCACGTACTTTTCCATCTGTGTGGTCGTGACCTCACCATCGGCGGGCGGATCGTATCTGTCGTTAGACGCCGCCTCCGCAAAGTCAGCCTGACGTTCAAAACCACCAAGAATTCCACCCTCTGTTTGCGATTGGTTAGTGTCGCTGGTGGATATACCGCTTATCATCGCAGGGGCAAACATCGTGGCCATCGTCATACTCACAAAGATATTCACAACGAGCGCAATAATTATCGACAACACAAAGTGTTTGAACCGCGATGCTTCCGGTATTTCCAGATATTGCGGCAAGAACCGATAGGCGAGCATGAGGCTATAGATTCCAGCGGCTAAACTGATCAACCAGCCGATCCATGGTAGCGGAGCGATCGCGCTTCCAATAGCGCTCGGGACGATAGCGAGGGCCACCACACTATAGGCGGCGTCGAAGTTCCGTTTACCCTCGAACACGCCTGCCAGGTAGTCAAAAATAAACGCAATGACGAAGGTCCAGCCGAGGGACCACACCAGGGCCAGAATGACAAAACCAACAGGCATGGAACCAAACAGAAACGCCCCGCCGGTGAACAACGCAACAGCAGACGAGACAATGAATGCGGCAACATACACGGGTAACACGAGTTGCATGAACGATTGTTGCCAGGTCGCCGCAGCTTCCCGGTAGGCAGCAGCCGCGCCGTTCGGATCGGTCAGCACTGATCTGACCCATTTGATGGTTGCTTGAATGTCGAACATGTTCGCCGCTCCTTAATTTGTGGTCTGTTTTCAACGCATCAACAAAAGTACGTCAGGCCGGACTTAGTCGAAAAGCCGCATAACCCATGCCATAAAAGTCATTAGCGGTTGTTCCACCAGCTCCATAATGGTGCCATCCGGATCGTAGAAAGCAACGATGCCTCCCCAGGAATCCGGCCCGGAGCAACACGGTGTCACGTCAGATACAAGTGACACACCTTGCGCTTTGAGTTTCTCCACATCTGCCTCTATGTCAGATGTTGAAAACGCCATTCTGTGTATGCCCAGATGATTGATCGGTGCGGGATAGGGTGGCGCGTCATCGCGCGGTGAAATCCACTCAACGATTTCGATTAGAGACCCATCCTTTTTATGGACGAATAAGCCACCTGTGATCTCAAACGGCTCAGACATCCCCATTGCCCGAGCAACCTCAAGGGATTCCCGGCTGTCGAGGGACGACTTCAGCTCGTAACCGAACAAACCATACCACGCAGCCGATCGCTCAAAGTCAGAAACATTGATGCTCACCGCACCCAAACGTTTTATATGCGTGGTCTGGGTATCCTCAACCTCCCCTTCAATCGCAAGGAGCTCATAAAAGGTGCCGTCCGGGTCTTTGAAAATTGCAAATCGGGAGCCGTTCTTCCGCTGAACCGGCTCGCTTAAGAATTCAACACCGATCCCGGTCATGTACTGGTAGTCTGCATCGATGTCCGTCGTCAGCATTGCAGCCCGGGCCATACCGAGGTGGTTCAGTTGCGCATAGGGCGCCTCAAGGCTTCGAGGTATTGTGAATTCGATGAGGTCAATGACGCCGCCGGTAAAACCCAGGCCGATCAGCTCGCCATGTAGCAGATAGCCACCCGCTGCATCGCCTGCACTGCCGTCATACTCGGTGGGGGTTTCAATGCCGATTGCATGCGCCATTGCGAGCGTGTTGGTATCTGGAAACCCAGAAACGGTTTCAAAGCCGAGTTTGCCGTAAAAGTCCCGGGACCTTTCGAAGTCGGATACGTTGGTATTAAAGTGCACGCGAGCAAGCACATCTAAGGAGGCTTGTTGTGCATGAGCCGAGGTCAAAGTTGCGCCGAACAACAACACACACACGCATCTGATCCAGCAATCGGTGCGCCTTTGTAAACCGGTAAAGGCATTTCTGATTTCAATCAAATTTATGTTCCCTATACTTGCACGCCTGTCAGATCGATCCTAGAGCACCTTCAACAACAGAACAATGTCCGATGAGGTGCGGGGGCAGCGAACCACAACAAAATGGAGATTCAGTGACCCGAACCCTGATTGCCGCCGTGTGCCTGCAAGCCTCGCTTGCGACGGCGTTATGTGAAAACAGCACCCCCCACTTTGATGATGTGTATAGCGAAGGCTGGGGTATCGATCTGCATAACACGCGTTATCAGCCGCGCTCAACATTGAACGCAAAAAATGTCGAAGGCCTGCAACTGAAGTGGGCGTACGGGTTGAGCAACAACAGTCCACGCAGCTACCCACTGGTAACGAAAGACACCATTTTCATCGGCGACTCGGGGCGCGGCATAGTCGCTCTCGACCGCGAAAATGGCTGCGAACGCTGGGTTTTCGAGCATGACGGCTATATCTCAAGTGCCATTTTGTACGCAAAGGTCGACGCGCAAAATTTCTTGATATTCAACGATCGCATCAAGGGCGTGTATGCCATCGACGGCGCAACCGGCAAGTTTGTCTGGCACGCTGAAGTTACTGCTGAGCCGTTGCCGTGGTACTCGGGCACCCCGCTCATCGCAGGCAACAGGATCTATGTGCCGGTTGCTTCCCAGGAAGTGGGGCTTGCTCTGAATCCTTTGTACGGTTGCTGTACCACCAGCGGTGGCATGGCGGCATTTGATCTTTCTACCGGTCGCAAGCTCTGGTACCACCCGACGATCGATGAACCTGCCAGGCAAACCGGGTCGCACTGGTTTTTTGTGCAGGAATACGGTCCAAGCGGCGCACCCGTCTGGGGTGCACCAGCCTATGATCGGGAAACGGACCGGCTGTTCTACGGAACCGGACAGAACTATACCCACCCAACCACCGCCACAAGCGATGCGTTGTTCGCCGTCCATGGCGAAACCGGCGAGCCCATCTGGCAACGTCAGTTTACTGAGAACGATGCGTATACGGCGGCCTGTAACTGGATGGCGCTGAATCATCCAAACTGCCCGAAACCGGTGGGTCCTGACGCAGACTTCGGCGCGCCCACCATGCTGGTCCACACAAAGGCCGGCAAGCGCTTCCTCATTGCGGGGCAGAAGTCCGCTGAGATTCACGCGGTCAATCCCCACACAGGCGAGGTTATCTGGACCAGACGTATCGGCCGCGGTGGCATTATCGGTGGTGTGCACTGGGGGCTTGCTGCCAGCGAAAAACTGGGTCTTGTGTTTGCGCCCGTAAGCGACAAAGCCATTTTGGATTTCCCCGCGCCCGGTGTGGCAGCCCCTGGCCTGTACGCGTTAGACATTGAAACGGGGGCGCTGCGTTGGCACTACACCCGTGAGTCCCGCTGTGCCGAGGAGTCATGCGAATACGGCCTTTCTGCTGCACCGCTGGCTACCAACGATGTTGTTATCACCGGCAGCATGGATGGTTATCTTGAGATCTACGACGCCAATGATGGTCAACGCATCTGGCACTTCGATGCCTGGCAGTCCTTTCCCACAGTGAATGACACGGAAGCGATCGGGGGCGCGTTTGATGCGCATGGCCCCATGGTTGCTGATGATCTTGTGATTGTCAGCGCGGGCTACGGCTACGTGGGCGCGCAGCGATCTGGTAATGCATTCCTGGTGTTCCAGCTACGGTCATCTGATGAGTGAGGAAAATGTTATCGCAGGTCGGATGCGTCGTTTAGCGGCAACACTCATTGATGCTGCCCTTGTGCCCGCTCTCACGATCGTGCTCGTGATGGTATCTGGGATCGTGGAGGATGCGCAGGATTACGCCGACAACAGTTGGATGGCCTGGGTACTGGTACTCGCCATAACCAGCTACCTGATACTCAACGGATATGGGCTTTGGCGGTCGGGTCAAACCATCGGCAAGAGATTGCTCGGTATTGCGATCGTGCCCTGCACTTCAAAAACCTCATCTCTTATTCGCGGACAGTTCTGGGCCCTTATCTGTATAAGAGCCCTGTTCTTTCCATTACTCTTTTTGGTGGTAACGCCTCTGGCGGTGATACCCTTGATTGACCAGATTCTTATCTTTACCAGAAAGCGAAGATGCCTGCACGGCCTGGCGGCTGGAACCATGGTTATTCGCGTTCACTAAAATTGGAGTAGTCAGTGAAGATAGTTTTAGGCGTTGCACTCATTGCCAGTGCGCTCACCGAGTTTCTGGCCGCGGCCGCACTCATTGGTGGTCCTGCAGGCATTCAGGCCGCGGGTATGGGCGAACTGTGGTCTATGCACTATGGTTTTGCCGTGCTTGCGATCGCCAGTATTTCTATCTGGATCTGGCCTCATCGATACGACCGAAAAACTGTTACTCCTGCTCTGTTGACGCTGATGGTCTTCCACATCGGTCTGTGCCTTTCTTTGATGCTGGCGGGTGATCAGGCTGTTGGAATGATCATTCACGGTATTCTGGCGTTACTCTTTATCACCCTACTGGTTAAACGCGCTTCGTTCACCGCGCAGTAACCGAACAAATAAGGGAGTTGCAATGCCTCGCACTATAAATTTCGGTCTCTGGTATGACTTCAGAAACCCAAACGCAAGCCTTACATTCGAAGACTTCTATGCCGCAAGCCTTGATCAGATAGCGTGGGCCGAAGACCTGGGTTTCAATTCTGTGTGGCTGACTGAACATCACTTTGTCGAGGACGGATACACACCATCTCCTCTGGTCATTGCAGCCGCTATTGCGCAAAAAACCCGGCAGATGCGAATCGGTACGAACCTGATGCTGCTGCCTGTTGCCGATCCGATACGCCTCGCCGAAGATGCAGCGACTCTGTCGATTTTAAGCGGCGGGCGCTTTGACCTGGGCGTGGGGCTTGGTTATCGTCAGGTCGAGTTTGACTACTTCAAGCGTCAACTCAAAAATCGCCCGAGTCTTATGGAAGAAGGAGTAGAGATCATCCGTCAGGCTTGGAGTGGTCAGCCGGTGAACTTTAACGGACGAAGATTTCAGATCGACAATTTACGGGTTACCCCGCAACCAACAGAACCACCGCGTTTGCTGATGGGCGGCATGGCAACGCCCGCAATCGCTCGTGCAGCGCGTATCGGCGATGGCTTCCTGTCCACCGGGGGTATCGGCCATGATGACTATCTTGCCGCGTTAGATGCTCTGGATAAGCCGCGAAGCGAAGGCGCCATCTTTGCCGGTCAATGGGGCGTTATCTCGGCTGACCCGGAACGCGAAGCCGCACGGATGGGCCAATATGCCCTTTACCAGACTAACCATTACATCAAGTGGGGCGCCTTTGGACCGCCGGAGTCGACGCCTGAATTTGCAACCGCAGCGGATGCACTGCGGGATGGTATGTATGAAATGCACGACGCCGACAGTGCGGTGACCGCGCTGACAGCGCTGCTAACGCAGTACCCACAGATCAAAGACATTCACTTCTGGGCACAGTTTCCTGGCGAACCCTTTGATCAAGGCAACGCGCGCATGGAGTACATTGCCAGGAATGTCATCCCACGGGTTAGACGCAATATAGAAAACCAGGCAACTATCTAACCAGATCAGTCTGCCAGCGAGGCAAATGCGACCTCAGGGAAGCCACCATCGACTGATTCGCGCAATTTGTCGTAGTACACATTGGCGCCGCCAAAATAGATCAACACCCGCGGCTTCTTGTTCTCTATATTGGCGCCCATCATCCAGGAATGGACCTTGCCGCCTTGCGCCATCAGCGTCTGCTGGTGAATCTCTGCGGTATGGGCTACCCAGGCATCTTCTGCATCCTGCCGGGGTTCACAAAGATCGTGCCCTTCGCTTTGCATCTTCTTTATGCAGTCGGTGATGTACATGATGTTCTGTTCGATGGAGGTCGGCAGGTTCGCAAACGGCGCCTGCGGGCCGGTGATCATGAACAGATTGGGGAAATCAGCGACAAACACGCCCATGATGGACCCGGATACATCCTGCCATTTGTCTTTGAGCAACAGACCGTTCCGCCCACGGATCTGTAGCGCTTCCTGAGCACCCGTGTAGGCCTGGAACCCTGTAGCTAACACAATGATGTCGAAGTCGTAATGATTTTTTGTGGTGCGAATTCCTGTTTTGGTGATCGCAACGATCGGTTCGCAATCCTTGATATCGACCAGTTGTACGTTATCCCGATTGAACGCCTCGTAGAAGCCGTGATCCAGCGGTGGGCGTTTGGCAAACAACGGATAACCCTTTGGTACGAGGAGTTCGGCGACCGCAGGATCTTTGACTTTCTGCCTGATTTTCGTCGCCATGAAATCCGCTACAGCCTGATTGGAATCAGCATTCGTGAGCAGGTCGTCGAAAGTTTCAAACACAAACCGAAAACTGCCTAAAGGCCAGTGCTCTTCCAGAATCTTTTGAACTTCCTCGGGTGGCGTATCAGCCAGATTGCGCCCCACCGGACTGTCGAAGGCCATTCCAAACACATGGTTGCGGCACTTGCTGATAATCGACTCATAGTTGTCTTTGATTTCTTTTTCCCACTCCGGAGTCATGGGTTTTTGCACAGCTGGCATCACATGGTTTGGCGTGCGCTGAAAAATAGTGACCTTCGCAGCGGTCTGTGCCAGCACAGGCAACATCTGCACTGCGGTTGCGCCAGCACCAACCAGACCGACACGCTTGCCAGCGTAATCCAGACCTTCGTGTGGCCAGCGGGCAGAGTGGAAACAAGGCCCCTGGAAATCGCCCAACCCCTTAATGTGCGGCACGACGGGTTCAGAGATCATGCCCATGGCGCTCACGAGGTATTTACACGTGAATTCTTCTCCTGCTGCGGTTTTTACTAACCACAGGCCAGTATCTTCGCGGAATTCCGTAACGGTAATTTCAGTATCCAACGCAATGTGCGGCCACATGTCGCACTTGTCTGCAACGAAGTGCATGTAGCGCAGCGTTTCCTCGCAGCCTGGATAGCGTTGTGACCACTTCCATTCCTGCAGAATCTCTTTAGAAAAGGTGAGGCAGTAGTAGTAGCCCTCACTGTCGGTCGCCGCACCGGGATAGCGATTCCAGGTCCAGGTACCGCCGATGTCAGAAGCTTTGTCGAACACGCGAATCGACAAGCCTGCCTCGCGCATATAGTGAATCAGACCGAGCCCCGCGAAACCGGCCCCTATCGCAATTACATCGTGATCCGGCTTAGTCATTTTCATTCTCCTGTTCAATTTCTCACCGGCATGCCTGATCGTGCCATTGAGTAGCCGGGGTTGTACCATACAAATCTCGACTTGAATAATCCCGTCGACCTGGAGGCAGACCATTGAGTTATCTGGCAACGCATGACGGCGGCAACGTCTATTACGAAAACTACGGCAGCGGCCAATCGGCCATCATTTTAGTGCATGGGTGGGGCATGAGCGTACGGACCTGGGATCACGTCCTGCCTGACCTGGTCACTTCCGGATATCGGGTAGTACTGCTGGATCATCGGGGCTGCGGTCAGACCGATAAAGACTTTGCCGACATGAGCATCAACGCCATCGCCGGGGACGTGGTTGCCCTCGCCCGGCAGTTGGATCTGACCCGGGTGGTCCTCAATGGATGGTCTCTCGGTGGCGCCGTGGTCGTGTCGGCGGCAGCTGCCTTAAAGCAGGCTTGCGTCGGTCTTGTTCTAACCGGTGGAGCATCACCCGTATACACCCAGAAGCCCGATTTTCCTCACGGCGGCACCAATGACGATATGCAGGCAACGCTTGCGGCACTGGCTCAGGACCGCGTCAATTTTTTAAATGGGCTTGCGAAAATCATCTGCGCCAAACCGGTGAGCCCGGCGATCGAAAACTGGTTTGAGCAGATATTTCTGCAATCGTCCCCCATGGCAGCGCAGACCCTGGGGGAACTTGCGGTATTGGATCAGCGCGAACTGCTGGCCGGTCTCACGATGCCAATTCTTTCATTCGTGGGCGACCAGGACGGTTTTGTTGCACCGGATATATGTCGATGGGTAGGGCGCAATAACCCGAACGCTCAAGTGGTCGAATTCGAAGGCGTCGGACACGCACCCTTTATAGAGGCACAGCAAGATTATCTGGCTGCCTTGAACAATTTTCTCAAGCAGCATCTTTAAGAGGGGGCACGTAATGCGCACTGGCTCTTCAATCTTCCTCCTGGGGGTTGTCCTCACCCTGGTTGCCTTTTCAAGCCAAAGCATTTCAGCTACTGCCGACCAGGACCCGGCCGATGAAAATCTGACATCGGCAATGGCCCAGATGGCAGCGACTTTTTGAATATGCTTCGGATAACGACATTGGCCTGATGGCACGGTTCCACTTTGCCACGCATACCGCGGATTTTGATAAGGCCCGGGCATTCTATCGGATGCTTGGGTATACCGAAGGAATTGGCGGTTTCCCGCTTACAAACACCCATCAGATGGCTCGAGCGCTGGGCATGTTTGATGAGTGCCAGTATGAGCTCGCACAAGGGGAAGTGATCTCCTTACCCACCAGTGCGAACGTTGCAAATA
Organism: Pseudomonadota bacterium; assembly: GCA_027622495.1. Taxonomy (GTDB): domain Bacteria; phylum Pseudomonadota; class Gammaproteobacteria; order Pseudomonadales; family Azotimanducaceae; genus JAQBYL01. Next base: position 3,067 of record JAQBYL010000019.1, on the reverse strand, counting down.
TCGACCTTCTGCAATTCAAGATTCCTTTTAATCCGGATCCACCATACGAATTGCCCAATCACCTGGGCATGGCGTACGCGGCATTGCTCACCACCCACCTCGATCAGGACTTTGCTTATCTCACGCAACAGGGGGTCAGGTTTCTCTCCCAACCGTATGGGGAGGTTGGTCAGCGGTATGTATTTTTCCGGGATCCCGACGGCGTTCTTTACAAGCTGATGGAAAATGGTCCGCCCGGGCCAGAAACACCTGCGAACATGCACCTGACGGCAATGCCGTTCATTGGCATAAACGTGTCGGATCTTGACGCATCGCTGGAATTTTATGCCCGCTTTGGCTACACCCAGGTCACCCCGCTGGAGCAGAGGGGCGGAGACGCGGCGGAGGGCCGAGCATGGGGACTGGATGGCGATTTCCAGTTCAAAGGCGCAGACATATCGATTGATCGCGGCGACCGCCACGTGTTACGCCTGATTCAATGGCTCAAACCGTTTAATCCAGAGCCCGCGTATCCACCCCCCATAAATCACATCGGCATTAATCGCATCGCGTTGATGGTGCCGGACGTGGATCGTGCGGTGGCTATTCTGAAAAGTCAGAGCGTCCCCTTTCTTTCAGAACCGGCACCATGCTGCACAGGCACCGGCGAAGATGAATCAGCCATCGTCCACGCGATTGACCCTGACGGTGTATTCCTGGAACTGGTTGGCGGGATCACTAAACGTCAACCGCTGCCACACCCCCAACATTGCCCGCCGCTAGAAATCAAAATGCCGACCTCTTCGATCACAAAAGAGTCGAATATGAGTGCCTTAAGGCCGTGACAATGAATCTGCGGGGTAGTGTAGTGGCGACAATCCGCGTTACAGGCATGTCAGGACCAGAGACGACTGCCAAGATGACAACAACCACGAACCCGCAGTTCAAACTTTCCAGGAAACGATAGCCGGACGTCTGAAGAAGGAGGCGTGAGCACTTGCACACCCCTGCCGGTGAGAATTGGTGGTGCCTTATCAGTATCGTGCACCTCCTTTAACCTTCTCCCTTCAGCACACTCGCAAGCCACACACGGGCCGCTGACCAGTAGCGGTCCACCGAGCGTGTGGAGATATCCATCACCTTGGCCGTCTCTGCCACCGACAATCCACCGTAATACCGATAGGTGACCACCCTGGCCATCTGCGGGTCCCGCTCCGAGAGTGTCTGCAACGCGTCATCCAGGGCAATCAGTTCATCCGCTGCCTTTTCCTCTTCAATATCGTCCACAGAAAGACTCACGCGTTGATAGCCACCGCCATGTTTGTCACGGACAACACGCCGGGCCCGATCGATCAATATTCGCCGCATGGCCTCTGCAGCAGAGGCATAAAAATGAGCCCGACCATCCCATCCGGGATCGTCGGAAGCGACCAGGCGCAGATAGGCTTCGTGCACAAGGGCGGTGGCCTGCAGTGTCTGACCGGGCCGCTCACGTGCCATCTTGCCGCGGGCCAGGCGCCGGAGTTCCTCATAAACCAGCGGCAGCAGATCATTGGCCGCCTGTTGATCCCCCTGGCTGATCTGCCCTAACAGTGCGGTTACGTCCCTCATTGCCCGGTCTGACATACCCGTGATGTCCTTTCGTTGCCTTCATCCCACAATACCCACCCTTGAGCGGGAACCGCAACACAACCGATGGTTATAATCCCGTAAGGTGAAGGCAGTGGTGAGTTGTGGCAGATCAAGAGTGGAACAGAATGTGGCAGGTCTTCTTTGATCTGGCGGAAGCCACAGATCAAGAGATCAGCCAGCGCCTGCCGGACCTCTGCAACGGCGATCTGAATCTACAACACCAGGTGCACAAGCTGCTGGCAGCCAACCACACGGCCTCACCCCTTGATCGCTCACCATTTGAGGCAATCTCGCTGCCGGCGGCGGAAACTGATCTCACGGGCATCGTTCTGAACGACCGCTTTGAACTGGTCGAACACATCGCGTCAGGCGGCATGAGCGTGATCTACCGGGCGATCGACAAGCGACGTGTAGAAGCCCGTGACAGGCAGCCGTTTGTAGCCGTCAAAATTCTGAACTCCAAATTCAGCGAGCAGACTGAGGCCATGACCATGCTGCAGCGCGAGACCAGAAAGTCTCAGGCGCTCTCACACGTGAACATTGTTCGGGTGTACGACTTTGACCGCGATGACGAGCTTTGTTACATGACCATGGAGCTTCTGAATGGTCAGTCGCTGGCCGATCGCCTGGATGACGAGCGACGGTTGAGTGAGTCGGAAGCCCTGCACATCATCCACCAGGTTGGCCTGGCGCTGGCTTTCGCCCATCGGAACAAGATTGTGCACGCTGATCTCAAACCCGGAAATATCCTGATTGAAGCAGGTGGAATGGTGAAGGTCATCGATTTCGGCATCGCCCGCGCTTATCGCAACGAAACCGACACCGGCATGATCACCACCGTGTTTGATCCGGCGACCATCGGCGCCATGACACCGGGCTATGCCAGTCCGGAAATGATTGAGGGAGACGATGCAGACCCCAGAGATGATCTGTTTGCACTGGGTTGTATCGCTTACGAACTGATGACCGGAAAACATCCGTTCGACTACATCTGGTCTACGGCTGCCCGTGCAAAAAAGCAGAAACCGGCTCGTCTGGGCCTCAAATGGCGGCACTGGCGAGCCATCCGGAAGGCGCTTAAGTTCAAGCGTAACCAGCGTCAGGAATCAGTAGGCCATTTTCTCAACGCGCTGGGTCTGTCAGAACGCCCTGACCATTAATCCGCACGATCTGGCATGAAGTTCCCTTTTCGTTGTTTAGGGGGGTCGTCGCGGTCGGTGTCCTTCCACTGACCGCGAACATACCCAGGCAGGAGGCACCTGATCAGAACTGTTTGTTTGCCATCACATCCCATTTCTTCTCAGTACCGGTCACGACCGTGTCTCCGGTGAAGGCGTCGTACTTGTACATGATCTTGGTGAAGTTCAGCGAGAACGATTCTGACGGTCGATCGCCCCCCGAGCTTGCACTGTAGGAACTCACGATCGCATCGGTCAGCTCTACAGTCAGATACACC
>JAQBYL010000499.1 GCA_027622495.1 Pseudomonadota bacterium | reverse complement strand
ATTTTCCCACAAACAGGGCTTTTGTCTTATACAATTCTCGATCTTTCATGCATAAAGCGGGCTAGAATGCAGCAGACACTAAAACCCGATCGCTAACTTCGTACTTCAAAAGGAACATACCCTTTGCCGCAGGTCGATTCGATCGCCGACGCCCGGGACAGCTACACGCAACCGGAGAACGCGCATGAAGAACCACCTGACAACTGGCGCTCAACCATCAAATACCTGGGTCCCAGTGTCATCATCTCGGCCACCATCGTCGGGTCAGGCGAGATCATTCTGACCGCGAGTCTGGGTGCCGCAGTGGGCTTCAGCATGTTGTGGTGGGTCCTGTTCTCATGCTGGAGCAAATCCATTCTGCAGGCAGAGCTTGCCCGGTACATCGTCTTAAGCGGCGACACTTACCTGCGCGCAATCAATCGCATCCCCGGTAAAATCCGTGGCCCGCGCAATGATTTTTCCTGGCCGATTGGTCTGGGTCTGCTCGGCTTCGTCACCGGTCTGACCGGTCTTGGCGGGCTGATCGGCGGCTCCGGTCAGGCGGTGGTCATCTTCTTTCCTGAACTCGATCCCATCCCGGTTGTGGCTGGTCTGGCCGTTCTGGCAGCAGCGCTGCTCAGCAGCGGCAGCTACCGGCGGCTGGAACAGGTGATGCTCATGTTCGTTCTGACCTTTACGGTTCTCACGGTCACCGGCGCGCTCCTCATGCAGGGCACCGAATACGCCATGAAGCCACAGGACATCATCGAAGGGTTCAAGTTCGAGTTTTCCACCACCGTCGCAGTTCTGGCGCTGGCAGCCTACGGCTACACCGGCGTGAACTCGGGTGAAATCTCCGCCTATTCCTACTGGTGCATCGAAAAGGGTTACCCCGGGCGCATCGGTGCGTTTGATGACTCCCCGGCATGGCACCGGCGCGCGCATGGCTGGCTCAAGGTGTTGCGAACCGACGTGTGGATCACCCTCGGGCTTCTGACCTGTGCGACCATACCGTTCTACTTCCTCGGCGCCGGTGTGCTGCACAGACTGGGGGTACGGCCGCAGGGTAACGATACGTTGGTCGCGTTGAGCCAGATGTTCACCGAAACGCTTGGCCCATGGTCACTGTGGCTGTTTGCCGTCGGCGCATTCAGCATTCTGTATTCCAGCTCTCTTGCGGCAATTGCGGCCGGTGCCCGCTACATTCCCGACTACCTGATCGAACTCGGTTTCATGTCACGCGACCGTCTTGATTTGCGCCACGGCATAATTCGCTGGTACTGCCTGGTGGTGCCGTTCATTGGTTTTGGTTTGTACGCCGGATTTCAGAACCCGGTGTTGATGGTGACGATTGCTGCATCCTATGCGGCGATAATGTTGCCGATCCAGAGTGGGATCACGTTGTACCTGCAGGCGAAACGTCTGCCCGAGTCAGTACGGCCAAAAAAACCAGCGCTGTACCTGCTGCGCTGCACCTTTGTTGTGCAGTTAGTGCTGGCGTTCGCAGTGGTTTACTTCACAGTTATATAGGTCAACACGTCTGCGCTATCGCCTGGTCAGGGCGAGGTTTGAAACGCCTGCATAAAGGGGTTTTCGGACAGTAGCCGATGCCTGTTAGACTGATCTCGATCAAAGATTCAAGGACCTTAAGATTCATGCATCCAATGCGCAGCAGCACCGCGATTTGCGGGCTTGGCATCACCGACATGGGGCGCGTTTACCGCAGTGCCCAGAATCTGGCGATTGAGGCCGTGCACCTGGCCCTCGCGGACGCCGGCCTTGAAAAGAGCGACCTCGACGGCCTGCTGGTCAATTCCGGTGTCACCCCGGGGGTCGATCTGCAGTTGCATCAGGCACTTGGCTTACAGGATCTCAATCTGCTCACCTACATGCAGGGTTACGGCTCAAGTGCCGCACAGATGATCGAATACGCCGCCATGGCAGTTCACAACGGTCAGGCGAAACACGTGTGCTGTGTGTTCGCCGACAGCCCATTGCAGCAAGACAAACGTACTGGCGCCGCCTATTCAAATCGCCACGGCAGCAATCCAATCACAGCCCTCATGGGTCTCTACGGTTTCGCCGGCGCTAACGCCATGTACGCCCTGGGGGCACAGCGGCACATGGATCTGTATGGCACAACGCAAGAACAACTGGGTCAGGTTGCGATCTCGCAACGTCAGTGGGCTGCGCACAACGAACGCGCCACCAAACGCGAACCGCTGGACATGCAGGCCTACCATGAATCGCCCTGGGTGGTTGAACCATTCCATGTCCTCGACTGCTGCCTTGTCTCCAACGGCGGCGTCGCTGTCATTGTGACCACCGCCGATCGGGCCCGCGATCTCAAGCAACCACCGGCTTATCTGCGCGGTTTCGCCCAGGGTCATCATCACGATACCGGCTTTACCAACACCGATCCGCTGGTCCGTGGACCAGGCGAGAAAATCGCCGCCAAAGCCCTCGCCATGGCCGACGCGAACATCGACGACGTGAGCCAATGCCAGCTGTACGACTGTTACACCTATACAGTTATCGAAACTCTCGAGGACTACGGTTTCTGTAAAAAAGGTGAAGGCGGGCCATTCGTCGAAGACGGCAAACTCGGTCCGGGTGGCAGTCTGCCGACCAACACCGGCGGCGGTTCTCTGTCGTCCTATTACATGTGGGGCATGACACCGGTTAGTGAAGGTGTTATTCAGGCCCGCGGCCATGGCGGCACGCGCCAGGCCACAAACGATCTGGTGCTGGTGACCGGCAACGGCGGCATCCTCAACTACCAGGCAGCTCTACTGCTGTCGCCAACAGCCGCGTAGAGGGGGAAACATGGATACCGAAGGCTGGATCCGTCCAACCGAAGCCACCCAGCCGTTTTTTGACGGCGCAAAACTGGGCGTTCTACGACTGCAGCACTGTCGCACCTGCGACGGCTCGATGTACCCCATCAAAACCCGTTGTCAGCACTGCGGATCAACCGAGCTCGATTGGCAGGACAGCAAAGGCACCGGCACCGTCTACGCTCATGCAAAACTGCATCGGCAATATCATCCCCGACACCAGGGCAGACTACCGCTGGTCATCGCGTG
>JAQBYL010000498.1 GCA_027622495.1 Pseudomonadota bacterium | reverse complement strand
GAGAACGAGCTTGGCATCACCGATCGCGGCACAAGCCACACTTCGACACTTGCCGATATCAGAGGGCGCATTGGTGATCTGGCCCAGCGTGGCATTCTCTGGCATACGCGCAGTGAAATCGTTGATGGTGAAGCTGGTGCCTACGCCTAAAATAAAATCCGATTCGTTGGCAAAGTGACCGGCCGCTTTGGTGATCGTCCGACCTGCCGTGCCAAGCGAGAGTTGATGGTCTTCCGGAAAGACGCTTTTACCAAGCAGGGTGGTTGTGACCGGAATCTGCAGAAACTCCGCCAGCGATCTCAGTTCATCCCAGGCTTGCGCATACAGAACACCGTGACCGGCAATGATAACCGGTCGCTTGGCATCCAGCAGGCAATCGAGAATACGACTGACATCTTCAGGATCAGCCATGGACCGGTGACGGTCTGGCGAAACATAAGCGGGTTTTTCGTCGCCCTGAAACTTACCCCACAGGATTGGTGCGGCAGTCTCGAGCAGAACCGGGCCGGTCTTACCGTTCTTAAGTGCTGCAAACGCCATCTCCATTTTGCGCGGGATTGTCTTCGCATCATTAATGAGGCTTGCCATCTTGGTGATGTCGCGAAATGAACGGGAGGCGATGAACTGCGGATCGTAGTCCTGCATGGCGGGGGAATGCGCACCAGGCAGCATCAGGATCGGTGTGTTGTCACCATACGCCTGGGCTACTGCCGGAAAACTCGCTTCCACACCCGGTCCGTCCTGCACAGCGACAACACCGAATTTTGAGCCATTGTTCATGCGCGTGTACGCATCCGCCATGTTGATCGCGACCCGCTCGGTACGGGCGATGATCGGCCGGATCGAGTGGGTTGCTGCGGAATTGAACAGGCGGTTGTTGGGGAAACCGAGCAGAAACTCGACACCTTCGGTTTCCAGGATCTCAATGATGATGTCTGCGTTGCTCATGGTTTTTACCGTCTGGTTAGCGGGGGCTGCGTCTCACTTCGGGGCGGCTTCGAACACGTAGGGTGCCAGTGTGTTCTGCGCCTCGATCCGATACTTGTGCCAGTAACCGCCACCGTAATACGCAAGGCTGCCGGGATCCGCATCACCGTGGCCGTTGTAATAGGAAATACAATCCCGCAGTGGTGCGGTCATCACATCGGCAACGCGACAGTGCTCTGCATACTCGACCTCTGATTCGCTCGTCACATCCACAATCGCCTCGTTACGATCGCGCATGGTCTTGAGCATCCACACGATGTAGTCACCGTGACCCTCAATGGCATCGGTGAAGTTGAAGCTGCCACCACCACCCTGGGGACCAGACACGATAAACAGATTCGGAAACCCTTTGCTGTGCAGACCGAGAAAGGTACGGGTGCCTTCGTTGTGCCACTTGTCGCGCAGAGATAGCCCGTTGCGACCGACGATCATGTTGAACGTTGACGTGGCCATCCATTGAAACCCCGTGGCATAAATCAGTACATCAAGCGGATACTCATGGCCTTCGTGCACAACGCCTTTTTCGTTGATCTGCGCAACACCGCGCGGCGCCGTATCTACGAGCTTCACGTGCGGCAGATTGAATGCGGGTAGATACTCATCGTGAAACGTCGGTCGCTTGCAACCGTAGGGGTAGTAGGGCTTCAGCGCCTGCGCGGTGACCGGATCCTTGACGATGGCATCTACTCTGGCACGGATCTGTTCCATGATCCGGAAGTTGGTATCCAACTGTTTGCCAATCATCTCTTCCTGAGTCAGCTTGCGCTCGTACTGCTTGCGCTCCTTGAAATCGGGCACTTTACCGGCAAGGTAATCATCGTTTGCTTTCATAGCCGATCGGCCAACGGATATTTTCGCAAACCGGGCACGTCGGGTTTTTGCCCAGCCAGGCTCGTTAGCCCAGGCTTCGCGTTCTTCGTCGGTGGTTTCCCGCTGATCACGCACATCTATGGATGAAGGGGTGCGTTGGAACACGTACAACTCATCAACGATCCTGGCCAGTTCCGGAACTGCCTGTACGGCGGTTGCACCGGTTCCAATAATCCCTACCCGCTTACCTTTCAGATCGACGTTATAGTCCCAGCGCGAGGTGTGAAACGCCTCACCTTCGAACTTCTCCATTCCATCAATCCGTGCAAGCTTGGGGGTCGTCAGAATGCCGTTCGCCAGAATCACGAAGCGTGCCCGCATCTGATCCCCGCGATCGGTATACACGGTCCAGCGCCGGCTGGATTCGTCCCACACAGTTTTCTCGACCGTCGTGTGGAACAGGCAGTGATCATAAAAGCCGAACTTCTGGGCCATGTTCTGGCAGTACTCAAGAATCTCAAACCCCGACGCAAACTTCATCGACGGGACATAGCCCATCTCTTCGAGCAACGGCAGGTAACTGTAGGCCTCAACGTCACAGGCAATCCCCGGATACCGATTCCAGTACCAGGTTCCGCCGACATCGCCGCCTTTTTCGCAGAAACGCACATCGTGAAAGCCTTCGGCCTTGAGCTTGTGCCATAAAAGTAAGCCGGCAAAACCAGCACCCACCACCAGAATGTCACATTCGTCGGTAAGGCTATCGCGCGGGATCGGGTCTTCTGAGTACACATCCTCCAGGTACTTGCTGAACTCGCCTTCCATGGCCATGTAGTCGGCGGCCCCACGGCGCGCTTCTTTAAAGGCGCGATATCTGGCCTGCTCCTGCGCATCAAAAACCGCACCCGCCGGTTGTGGCGGCAGGGGTTTGAGGGCCTCATCGGTCACTACCGAATAGCCTTTCCCGGCGATCTTGTCGGTGGCTTTGGCGGCGCGGGTGTTAAAGATTTTCAGTCCGGTCTGCGGGTCCTGGCTGATAGACATAGAGTTGCTCTCATAGTTCGGGCACCTGGTGATCTGCCCACATTCAGGTACTGAAGGGTTTAAACCGATCAGTATAGGCCCCCGACCTGCCCCCGGGCCACCATCTGCCCGATCCCCGACCTCAGTCACGGGCTGATTCATCTGAAGAAGTACCACGCAGTCTCGTCTAGCCCGCTTTATTCGTGAACCTGCCACAACGTTCCATTTTTTGCCAGATTGAGCCGAGCA
>JAQBYL010000018.1 GCA_027622495.1 Pseudomonadota bacterium | reverse complement strand
AGAAGACACTTCGGTGGGGCCGGATGGCCGAACCCGGGTGCTCGGCTTTGAACGCACCGTGGGAGACGGCAAAGTCGCCTACATCGCGCTGGGTCACCGACACTCGCCGATATCCAATTCTCAGCCCTTCGTTCACGAGTCGGTGGCAGCCGATGGTGTTACCCCGCTGGCATTCAGCGGCGCCTGGCATACACCGGTATTCGATCAGATTATCGACAATGCACTGGGGTGGGGCCTGAACCGACTTCCGGCATAACGGATGCGGGGCAGGATTTAACATGGACGGTATTTCCAGGGGCATCCTTTCGCCCCGGCGGCCCTGGCTGTGGTTGATTATTGCCGTGGCACTCTACGCTCTGGCCGGCTTTGTTCTCGCCCCCTGGCTGATCGAACGGCAACTCGTCGATCTACTGGCCAAACGCCTGAACCTGACCACCCAGGTCGACCGGATCCAGGTGAACCCGTTCACCCTGACCCTCGAAGTCGAATCCCTGCGAATTACTGATCAGGCGGGTGAACTGAGCCATGTGGGCGCCGTGGATCGACTGTATGCAAACCTTGAGACCAGCGGTCTGATCAAGTTCGCGGTGGTGTTGAAGCAGGCTTACATCGAAGGTCTGGACATTCACTTCGATCGTTCCGATCAGGAAACCAACACCTTTTCTGTGCTGGCCCAACGCTGGCAGAACAGCGCACCACCCGACGCAAGTCCACCTGAACCAGTCGAAGCTGAGGCTGGCGGCCTCTTTCCGCTGATTATCGCCGACGCTCAACTGATCAACGGTCGTTTTAACCTGCTCGACCAGGTGGTCGAGCCCATATTCGAAACGGCGCTGCATCCAATCGACCTGAAAATCACCAACGTGAGCACCCTGCCCGGAGAAAGCGGTGAGCAGCAGATCAGGCTGGTTGGTGAAGATGGCAGTTCGCTCACCTGGCAGGGCACACTGAGCGTGGATCCGCTGGGCTCTGAGGGTCACATTGTGCTCGACGGCCGACTGCCGAAACTGCTGTACCGATATTTCCAGAATCAGATTCCGGTTCGCCTGCATGATGGTGAGTTGGGCCTGAGCTTTGACTACGCCTTTGCCATGCGCGACACCGCACCCAGTGTGGAACTCAGTGCCGTGACCGTGACGTTCAGCGGCGCAACGATGACAGATCCGGCAAACGATCATGAACTTGCGGATCTCGGGAACCTGACGCTCAAGGCCGGTTCTTTGCGCTGGCCTGAGCAGACTGTTCGAATTGGCGACGTGCAGTTTGCTGGCGTAATTCTGACACCACACCTGGATGCCAATGGCGAGCTCAGCCTGAACATGCCACCTGCTGCGGAGCCGCAACCCGATGTCGATGTCGTGCCGCAAGAAAACACTGCTGCCGAACCCGCTCCGCGACCCTGGCTGGTCACGATCGACAACCTCGACCTGACCAACTGGCAATTCAGTCTGGCCGACGAGCGCGTCGACGGCCTACCGCTGTCTGTTGAAGCCTTCGAGCTCAATCTGAAAAATCTCAGCAATGTTCCTGAACAGGCGACAACCGTAAGCCTCGCGGCCACTGTGCTTGATGGCGCGTTCACGCTGAACGGATCGCTGACTCCACTGCCGGATCAGGTCGTCGACGCGACGTTCAAGCTCAAGGGCCTGAAGCTTAAGCGTCTGCAACCCTATGTTTCGAAACTGACTAACCTTTTGATCGAAACGGGTGACCTGAATGTTGAGGGGGCGTTGCGCAGCCAACCGGATGAGCGCGTATCGTTACACGGTGACACGGCACTCACGGGCCTTGATGTAACAGACGGTATCGAGAACGAACGACTGCTCTCCTGGCAATCGCTCAAGATTTCTGACATCGATTTCGCCCTGGCTGCGCGAACACTCAACATTTCCCAGGTGGCTCTCGCCCAGCCGTTCGCCCGCATCGAAATTGAAGCCGACCAGACCACCAACGTCGGTCGGGTCCTTGCTGCCCCTGAAGTGCCTGCCGTGGCGCAAGCCCAACCAACGCCCGGCAACACACCCGACGCAACCGACAGCCCAGAAACAAAACCGTTTAAGGCCACAATAAACAAGGTCGACATCAGCGCCGGTTCTGCCAGTTTCACCGACCTGTCACTGCCCTTGCCGTTTGCCGCCAACATCCACGAGCTAGGAGGAACCATCAGCACGATATCTACATCGAGCCGTGAACCGGTCCGTGTGGATCTCGAGGGCCAGGTCAACGAATATGGCCTGCTGACGGTTACCGGCCACGGTCTGATCAGCGACTGGCAGAAAAACAGCGCCCTCAGTGTCAACTTTCGAAATGTGGACATGCCGCAGACATCTGCCTACACCATCAAGTTTGCCGGTCGCAAAATCGACGAAGGCAAAACTGACCTGGATCTGCAATACACCATGCGCGATGCAAACCTCACCGGCAGCAACGCGCTGTCGGTTCATGATCTGCGCCTGGGCGAAACCATCGAGCACGAAGGTGCGATGAACCTGCCCCTGGACCTGGCGGTCGCCCTGCTCAAAGACTCAAACGGCACGATCGACCTGAACATCCCGGTGACCGGTAGAGTGGACGATCCCCAGTTCGGCATCGGCAGTGCCATCCGGCAGGCGTTCTCACGCATCATCCTGTCGCTGGTCACCTCGCCCTTCCGCCTGCTCGCTGGGCTGGTTGACCTTAAGGGCGATGATCTGGACCGGGTTGCATTCAAGCCAGGTTCGTCTGACCTCACACCACCGGAACTTGAAAAGCTGCATAAACTGGCAGACGCGCTAACCCAGCGACCGGCACTTTCTCTGCTGGTGACAGCCAGTAGCGCACCAGACATCGACGGACCGATGTTGCAGGCCCAGGCAGTGGATGCACGAATCGATTCGGCTGTGCAGCAGAACAACGGCGAAGCGAGCAGCGAGCAGACAATGCGAATCATCGAAAGGCTCTACCTGTCTGATGGCTTGCAACCGACCACCGCAGAACTGCGTGGTCAGTTCAACACCGAAGATGGATCTACCGACCTCACGGCCTACGTCGCTTCGATGAAACGGGCACTGGTTCAAAACGAGGCGCTGTCCGCACAACAATTTGCGGCCCTTCGCAAAGACCGAACCGACAACATCATTAATGCGGTGATCGAAGTTGAGCCTGCGCTGGTGGCAAGAATCAGCGCAGCAGACGCCGACAAGAAAGCTGAATCGGGTAAAACAAACGATGCGGGCTGGGTCGAAACTACCCTGCATGTGGCAGCGGATTAAGACGTGTCTTTTGAATACCGGACCAATCTGGATCAGGTCAACTGGGCACAACTTGTTGAGGACCTGATCGACGACGATTTTCACAATGGCCGAACGCAGGCCCAGCTACGCCGGTCTTTTGAGAACTCGACCCATGTGATCATGGCCTGGGACGGGGGTCACCTGATGGGCACCGCACGGGCTCTGTCTGATGGCGTGGGCAATGCCTATGTGATCGATGTCTGGACCCAGACCAGGTACCGCAATCAGGGTGTGGCCACCCGTATGATGCAAGATCTGCTGCGCTCACTGCCGGGGCAGCATGTGTATCTGCAGACCGACGATGCCGTTGGTTTTTACCTGAAACTCGGTTTCTCACCTCAACCAGAGGGCCTCTCCCGGATTGTGGGCACCTATCTCGATCCGGAATAACCTCTGGCTGTCATCAATTAGGTTGTGTAACATCCTGCTCCCAAATAAGAAATTCGCCGTCGGTCCTGGGGGGAACGATGCGCATGAATTCAAAATGCTTCAAATCGGCGCTCTGGCTGGTTGCGTCTGTGTATTGTGTGATCACGGTTCCGGCATGGGGCGACCCAGCTAATGCCGTTCCTGAGCCGGCGACGATCGTTCCCATCGTCATCGGCCTGATCTCACTGGTCGTTCTACGCAGATACCTGGCCCGTCGCAGATAGACCACACGGTTTTCGAATCGGTCGTTCGTCAGCGGCCACGTATCTACATGGGACTTGCAGCTGCTCCCGCAATAAGGGTCTACTTGGTTCGAGGACACACACCGTCTGATCGAAAATCAGCCGGAAAAATATCATTCAAGGAGGAGACCAACCTATGCTTGGCTACACAACCATTGGCGTAAACGATATGGATCGCGCCGTAAAGTTCTACGATGCGCTGCTGGCGGAAGTCGGTGCAAAACAACTGATGGGCATGGACCGCATCAAGTTTTACGGCAGCAGCCCCGAAGGAGCGATGCTCGCTTTGTGCATACCCTACAACGAAGAGACCCAATCACCGGGGAACGGCAACATGGTCGCCATTCCGGGCGGCAGCCGCGAAGGGGTAAACAAGCTCTACGCAAAGGCCCGCGAACTGGGTGCGACCGACGAGGGTGAACCCGGCGAACGCATGCCGGTATTTTACGGTGCTTATGTCCGTGACCTGGACGGCAACAAGCTGTGCTTCTTTGACATGAAAACCGGCTGAGAAACAAACGGACGCGCTTGTCAGCGCGTCCGTTTGTCAGTTTTGCGGCCTGGCCCGACCCATGGCATATCCGCAACCCACCAGGATCAGCATCATCACCACTTCGATCCCGATGAACTGAGTGGCAAGTGCTGCGTCATGAAACAGATAAGCGATCGTTCGCCCAAACGCCGCCAGACCCAGCAACAGACCCGCCGCATACAGCCAGGTCGATCTGGTGGTGAAGATACCGGCAAAGATCATGACGGTGGCAGCGAGAAAAAACGCGCTGAAATCGCCGACCTGAGTGCTGCGAGCCATGCCATCCAGCAACGGCATCCCCAGACTTTCCGCAGCCGCTTGCGGATTGCTCAACCAGTTGAACGCACTCGCCAGCATGGCAATGCCCGGCAGAGCCGCGATAATTCTTGCTGCGGTCAACATTTACCCATTCTCCAGATGATTGCCGATGCTAGCGTCCACCGCCCTGCTCAATGTCCGCCTCGAGGATCCGCGCACCGCGCATGATGTTACCGAGCGCATAGTTGCCCTCGTGACAGGCGTATTCAAACACCTGATCATCTGAAGCAGGCCATGGATAGGAGCCACTCCAGGGCGCTTCCCACGCACCGGGATCATCGACGGTAAAGCTGTACCTGAGCGTTTTGTCGTCCATCCGTTCAAACCGCTCCACCACATGCAGTTGCTCGGTTGCCCCATAAAGGTACAGCCCACTGCGTTCTTTGAAATTGGTGGTATCAACAACCAGCGTATCGCCTTCCCACCAGCCGATGGAGTCGCCCATCCAGCTGCGGACATTGTCCGGCTGATGTTCACTCGACAGCCGGATGATTCTGGCATCGTGATTCATCTCAACCAGAATCATCACATGGGTTGGCGTCTGCACGATGCGTTTGAAGTTGTTGTACAGCACCGGCAGCATGGGCGGTCCAGAAACTGAGCCGAAGCCAAGCAGACAGCGTTCGCCCAACGGTCGTGCTTCGGGGTTGTCGTACGGTCCAGGGCCTTCCTGATCCAGCCACCAGGCTGTGCCGCTGTTGGTTCGCATCAACGTGGCGATGAAACTGCGGTTCTTCATGCCGAGTGGTGTGAGCGCGGGCAGACGACCGTTTTCCGGTTGGGAGATGATCGAAGTTCTGATTTTGCCGTCGATCTCGAATACTGAATCGCCGTTGTCGATCCAGAACGAGTTGTACCCACCAACGTTACCGGCAGCTCCCGCAGAGCCGTCGCCACCAGAGGGGGGTGCCTCCCTGTTCGGATCACTCTGGCCATCATTTGCCGACAGAAAAGCCTTGGCCTGCTTTTCCATCGCAGTGGCTTCCTGAGGGGTGAGATACAGTTTGTCGCCAAAAAATTCAGGGCGCTCCAGAGGGGTGAGTGTTGCGGTGTTATAAACACCGCTCAGATCAGGCTTCCCGTCTGCGGTACGCGCGGCTTGCGCAGCCGCAAGCCCACTGCCGACCAACAACATCAACAGCGCACCAGCCACCGCACCAGCCACTATGTGTTTGAGATACATCGCATTCTCCTGTTCCTCGATGCGTTTAACCTTACCGCACATCGAACCCGGAACACAGGTGCGCAAACACCCCCGCCCGGTCGATTCAAGGCTCGATCACCAGCCATAATCTGCGTAGATTAGATGTCTTCGATCAATCTGAGGATGAGTGTGTGAAACGCAACAGACAGATGGCAGTGGCGCTCTGCATCATGGGGCTGTCTTTCGCCGGTTTGGGTCACGGTCACGGCGGTGAGAAACCGATGCCGCCAACCGACCGCTTCATCCAGTTCCCGGATACGGATGAATATCAGACCCTGGTGGTGGACCTGCATACCCACAGCGTTTTCTCCGATGGCCATGTCTGGCCGCGCATACGGGTAGGTGAAGCACTTCGTGATGGTCTGGACGCCGTAGCGATCACCGAGCATCTGGAGTACCAGCCGCATCTTGCCGACATTCCTCACCCCGATCGCAATCGCGCCTATCAGGATGCTCTTGCGGCCGCAGAAGGAACCGATCTGATGATCATCGCCGGAACCGAGATCACCCGCGAAGCGCCGATTGGCCATCTGAACACGGTGTTCATCACCGATGCTAACGGCATCTTTACAGTCACGACACCGCCGGCTGATGCCTCAGACGTTCGCGCTTACTTCGAATCCGCTAACCAGTGGCCTGCAGAAGAAGCAGTCGAGGCGGCCAACAAACAGGGCGGGTTTGTGTTCTGGAACCATCCCTTCTGGCCAGCCATCTACCCGAATGGCCTGGCCCGCATGGAGACATTCCACTCTCAAATGATTGAAAAGGGCCAGCTCCACGGCATCGAAATCGTCAACGGCGATACGTATTCCGAAGAAGCTCATCAGATGGCGCTGGACCATGAGCTGACACTGATTGGTGTGTCAGACGTTCATGATCTGATCGACTGGGACTATCAGCCGGAACTTGGCGGGCACCGACCAGTGACCCTGGTCCTCGCGACGGAACGGAGCGCGGATGCATTGAAAGCCGGTCTTTTTGCCGGTCGGACCGTGGTCTGGTTCAAGAACATGCTGATCGGCAATGAGGCCAATCTGGTTCCCCTCCTGAGATCAATCCTGGACGTGGAATCGGCCGCCTACCGCCGCGACCTGGACATTATCGACATCGTGGTTTCCAACGATTCAGACGCAACCATCCAGATGAAGAATCTCAGCCCCTACACGTTCGAACATTCCGGCGACTATCTCGAGATCCCGCCGCACGGCACGACCAGCTTTTCGATCAAGGCACCCACGCGTCTGACTGAGGTCACCATCGATTTCGAGATCCTCAATGCCCTGACGGCCCCGAAGACCCATCCCCGGCTGACCCACAAGATCACGCTCCCCGAGGATCAGGTCGCGAGGTAACCCTCAGGCACGGAACTTTTTCTCCAGGGCAATCTGGTCAGTGGCAAACAGGCGGATACCTTCGGCAAGCTTTTCGGTGGCCATGGCGTCTTGATTCATGGCCCAGCGAAAGGCTGCTTCGTCCAGCGTAACCCGCCCGGGCCCGTCCGCCGGCTTGTCTGCAAACAGTTTCTGTTCGAGGGGCGAATGATCCTTCGACAGTTGTGCAAGCAACATCGGTGCAATGGTTAACCGATCGCAACCGGCAAGCGCTTCTACCTCTTCCGTGTTCCGGAAGCTGGCCCCCATCACCACCGTTGAATAAGAGTGGGTCTTGTAATAGTTGAAGATTTTTCGAACCGACAGCACACCGGGATCGGTCTCTGCGGTGTAGGTCTCACCGGTTGCCTTCTTCCACCAGTCGAGGATGCGCCCCACGAACGGCGAGATCAGAAACACCCCGGCGTCGGCGCAGGCAACCGCCTGTTCGAACGAAAACAGCAGGGTCAGATTACAGTTGATGCCTTCTTTTTCAAGAATTTCAGCCGCCGCAATGCCTTCCCAGGTTGAGGCGATCTTGATCAACACCCGATCACGGGTTACATCCTGCGCTTCGTACAGATCAATCAACCCACGCGCTCTGGCAACCGTCGCATCTGTTCGAAACGACAGACGGGCATCCACTTCAGTGGACACCCGACCACTGACGATGCTGCAGATTTCTTTGCCCACCCCTACCGCAAAACGATCGCAGCACAGATCCAGGCTTTCCTGATCACTGCCGTTGGCTTTGCTGGCTTCACGCTTCGCCTGCGCAAGCAGTCCCGCGTAGGTCTCAAGGTCGGCAACCTTCAACAGCAGCGACGGATTAGTTGTTGCGTCGACTGGTTGATACTCACGGATCGCATCAATATCGCCGGTATCGGCAACGACATCGGTGATCGCTTTCAGTTGATCAAGCTTGCTCGGCATACCATTCAATCCTGTATGGTCGCGTTGAGCCGCTCCGCGGCACGCAGATAGTCTTCCATGAACTCATACACTACCGCGCGGGTGGACTGAATGCTGTTCATCAGACCCACACCCTGACCCACGAACGAGGTTGCCAGTTGACGGGCACCGGCATGACCACTTTCGGCAAGCTTGGTGACCTTTGCCAGAGGGGCTTCGCTGACCAGCGACTGCAGTGGCATCGCAAGCGGCACCGGTGCTTCTTCGGAATCCCACGCTTGCGTCCATGGCGACACCAGCTGACGTGAATATTTGCCGGTTCGCGCTTTGGAGCGAACCGTCTGGCGGGAACTCGCCTGAACATACTTTTCTTTGATTACCTGGGAAGTCTCGGACTCAATAGTGGTCAACCACACCGAGCCGGTCCACACCCCATCGGCACCCATGGCCATGGCGGCCGCCATTTGCCGGCCGGTCACAATGCCGCCCGCTGCGAGCACCGGAACACCGCTGTCTTTGACCGCATCGCAGACTTCCGGGACCAGCACCATGGTGGAAACCTCGCCGCAATGGCCACCGGCTTCGGTGCCCGCTACCACCAGCACATCCACACCCGCTTCGACCTGTTTGGATGCGTGTTCTTTCGCTCCCACCAGTGCTGCTACCACTATCCCAAGCTCTTTGCCTTTGTCGAGCATGTATCTCGGTGGAACCCCAAGCGCATTGGCGATCAATTTGATCGGATGAGAAAACGCCACATCGACAATGTTGACGGCTTTGCCCGGGGTCAGAAAACCCCCGCCACCGGCACGCTGGTCTTTGTAGACGTCGGCAGTGTCGATGTCGTAGCGCGCCAGAATGCTGGCCGCATAGTCGCGATGTTCACGCGGCACCATCGCAAGGATTTCTTCCGGTGAATTGTTGGCGTCGGTGATTGCCATGCTGGTTGGTGCGATCAGATCCACCCCATAGGGCTTGCCGTCGATGTGTTCGTCGATCCACTTGAGTTCGATTTCCAGGGTCTCTGCATTGTAACCGGCGGCGCCGAGCACACCCATTCCACCTGCCTTGGAAACTTCAACGACCACATCGCGGCAGTGCGTGAAAGCAACCAGCGGGAAGTCGATGCCAAGCAGATCGCATATACGTGATTTCATGTTTCCTCCAAGGATAATTTCGCCCGTTTGCGCCCCATAGTACGCGGGCAACCTGGCAACGAGAACCGCTGACTTAAAATCAGCCGGCAGGCCGCGTCATCTCACGCCTTTGAGCTTGTGCTCGAGCAGAGTTTTCACCGTTGGCCATTCACCGCGGATGATGCTGTACACACAGGTGTCGCGGTAGGTGCCGTTCGGCATGATCTGGTGATTTCGCAGGATGCCGTCCAGTTTGGCCCCCAGCCGCTCAATCGCCCGCCGGCTGCGATGATTGACGATGTGGGTCCGGAATTCCACGGCGATACATCCCAGGTCATCAAAGGCGTGGCTGAGCAACAGAAGTTTGCAGGCGGTATTGAGCGGGGTTCTCTGCGCACGAGCCGCGTACCAGGTCGAGCCGATCTCGACGCGCCGATTGGGCTTGTCGATGTGCAGGTATGAGGTCATGCCGACCATCTCGCCTTCGGGCGTCAGGACGGTAAACGGCAGTCGACTGCCCTCGTTACGCTGAATCAGACGTTCTTCAATGTCGTTGCCCATCTGATCGGCGGTTGCCACAAACGTGTACCACAGGTTCCACAACTCACCATCCTTTGCGGCTTCGCCGAGCGCATTGGTATGGGCTCGTTCCAGCGGGATGAGGGTCGCAAACTCATTTTTCAGGGTAACCGGTTGAATCGGGTTCAGTGCCATTGCGATCTCCCTTTGTCTTGCGACCTCAAGCCTACCCAGCATAAGGCGGATTCGCACCTGTTCAGGCGTTAGGATAGGGTCTATTTTTTCAGTGCATGCGCAGATCACCTCTATGCTTCGCTTTCAATCCAGAGATGGCATTCACCCATGACCACCACCTCCGTCGTCTTCGATCTGGATGAGACACTCGTTGATCGCACAGAATCAATTAACAGCTACCTGTCCACCCTGTGGCCACAGCAGGCCCGCGTCGAGATGGAGCTGACCGAGTTCATCGAAGCCTTCCACAGGCTCGATGGAAACGGCCGTCGTCCGCGAGATCCGCTCTTTCAGACGTTTGCGACGAAGCACCTCACGGACTTAAGCCCTGATGAGTTCCGCCAGCATTTCTACGCCAATGTCTGGCTTGAACCTTTGCTGTTCGATGGCGTCGAAGAGGCACTTCGGCGTCTGTGTAACGCCCATATCCGGATCGGCGTGGTCAGCAATGGCGGGGCTGTTTCGCAAACGGCCAAAATCACCAGCAGTGGCAGCGCCTGGTTTGTCGGCGATGATCCCCTCTGTGATGTGGTTGGCCCACACAAAGTTGGTTTTCGAACTGCCTGGTTGGAAAAACGTCAACCCTGGCCGCAAGACCTACCCTGCTGCTACACCATGAAATGCCTGAGTGTGGAAGAGTTTGTGATTGATCTGCTGGGCCCAAGTTGAACTTTATTTCGTCTGTTTGGGAGAAAGGTCGGTTTGTGGCCGAGCGACGTGCCGGGCGGATCTGCCTCGCAGCGATACTCTGTTCTGTGCCAGCGATCAACCAGGCAGACTGCGTGATTCTGCTGCACGGGTTGGCCCGTACGTCTGGCAGCATGAGCGAAGTCGCTGACCGCTTGAGCGCAGAAGGCTACACCGTGGTGAACCAGGACTACCCGTCGCGATCCGAACGAATTGAAACGCTCGCAGCACAAACCATTGACCGCGCGCGAACAACCTGCGAGCCGACTTCCACAATTCATTTCGTCACTCACTCACTTGGCGGGATCCTGGTACGTTATTACCTCACCATGCATAAACTCGATCAGCTGGGTCGTGTGGTCATGCTGGCCCCACCCAATCAGGGCAGCGAAGTCGTCGACGTCTGGCGCGATGTACCTGGTTTTGAACTTCTCAACGGTCCCGCCGGTATGCAGCTAGGCACCGACAGCAATAGTGTTCCTCTTACCCTTGGACCGGTAGATTTTCCGCTTGGCGTGATTGCCGGTACCGCCACGATCAACCCGATCCTGTCGCGCAGTCTGCCCGACCCGGATGACGGTAAAGTCTCGGTTCAATCAACCCAGGTGGAAGGCATGCAGGACTTCATCGCAGTCCCCCATAGCCATACTTTCATCATGCGTTCGGAACTTGTTCAGGATCAGATCCTTACGTTTCTCAAGACGGGTCACTTCAACCACAATCCAACTAAAGCAGCAGATTACAACGTGAGAAAGACTCAGTGAGAAAGCTACACAGCACCCTCGTCGCCCTGGTCATCTTCGCCGCACTTGCCTACTTCGGCCTGAGCCCGGAGGATCTGGCATCACTGACGTCGGGTTCTGCCAACCCACCTTCAGAACCTTCTAAAACTACCGACCGCACTCCAGCAACCGGCACGATCGAAGCTGCCTTCGCAGCACGTCAGAGTAACCTGCAGATCCAGAGCCGAGGCGTCGTTGC
Source organism: Pseudomonadota bacterium (assembly GCA_027622495.1). Taxonomy (GTDB): domain Bacteria; phylum Pseudomonadota; class Gammaproteobacteria; order Pseudomonadales; family Azotimanducaceae; genus JAQBYL01. The sequence continues at coordinate 8,043 of JAQBYL010000018.1, read as the reverse complement.
CAAAGTACTCCGCGATGACAACACCGGCAGCCGCCATCAACGCTTCATCCTGCGTCTGCCCTCCGGCCACACTGTTCTGATCGCACACAACATCGACCTGGCCGAACGGTTGACTAACCTTAATGAAGGTGACCTGGTCGAGTTTTACGGTGAGTACGAGTACAACGACAAGGGTGGCGTCGTTCACTGGACCCATCACGACCCTAACCGCCGACACCCTGATGGCTGGTTAAAGCATAAAGGCACCACCGTTCGATAACGGGATAGCAACCGGCTTAAACGGAGGAAGAGTGATGGAAAACACTAACGACGAATTTTAAATCCTGGGTCTGAACCATGTCGCTTTAGTCTGCAAAGATATGAGTCAAGAATTTGCGCACCAGATTGCGGAAACGGAAAGCGTTTAGAGAGGCTAAGTTAACGCCTGCCGCTATTCCGGCGAAGAATAAGGTGGGAAAATGAGTCCGGTTTGACGTCCCCTATAACAAATTAGAGTGGGATCCGACCTCCGAGGTGTTTCTCACCGAACCGCGCGAGGCTTTTCAGCACCGGTTTGATCTCCGTGCCCATCTCAGTGGGTTCGTACCGGTAGCGATCAGGATGTTGCTGATACAAGACTTTCTTCAGCAGCCCGAGATCGACCAGTTTTTTCAATCTGTTAGCCAGCATATTGGTGGGGATCTTTTCACCACTGTGTTCAAAATCTGCGAAGGTGTAGCGATCAAAAAACAGTGCATCACGCATGATCACCAGGGTCCACTTGTCACCAAGAACATCGAGTGAACGGGCAATGGGGCAGGTGGAACGATGTTTGACTTTGTTAGCGGCCATCGTGGTTCTCCTTATCCTGTTCGGCGCCAGGCACCGAGTTTGATTGATCCCGCGATCATGACGCCGTACACAACCATCGCTGCTGCAGCCGCATAAAAAATGCCATCGAGACCGAGTTTGAACTGGAACGCCAGCAGCAGTGCGCCACCAACGGCCAGTAAGAATCGAGCGATTGTCGCCAGCACCGGCCAGCGCATCGCACCCGCACCCTGGGACGCGAAATACAGCGACAGACCCAGCCCGAAAAAGGCATAGGCGGGCCCGACGATCTGCATATAGCTTGTCGCAGCAGTAATAACCTCCGGATGTTGTGTAAACAGCGGTGCCCACCAGTCTGGAACAAGTGCAAGCGCAACACCAACCAGCCCGGCGACCAGACAGGCTGCGAATCCACCGGTCCAGCCGACAGTCTCGGCACGGGACTGGTCTCCGGCACCAACGCTCATACCCACCAGAGAAGTCATGGCAGCACCAAGACCAAACACAAGTGGCACGATCAGGAACTCGATTCGTGAACCAATACCGTATCCGGCAAGTGCATGTTCACCGAAACGACCGACTATGGCCGTCAGAGTCAGGATCGTGGCGACGCTCAGCAACGGTGACAATGATGCCGGACGGAACACGACAAGAATGTCGTTGAATAACTCCCGCTGGAACCGCAACCTCTCCCGTCTCAGTTGAATGGTGAGGTGTCCATAGGCCAGTCGCCAGAGCATGATACTGCTGACCACGGCGGCTGAGGTGATCGCAGACACCGCTGCCCCAACTACCCCCATGGAGGGGACCCCGAATGCCCCCAGTATCAGGACGCCGGACAGCGGCACCTGGATACACGCATTCAAGATCATCAGCATGGCGGGAAACTGCATATTGCCCATGCCACGATAAACCGCACTCAGGCTGCCCAGCAGCCACAGGAAGAAGCCGCCGAAAAACAGGATCAGGCAGTACCTGCTGGCTTGCGCCAGTACGTCACCTTCACCGCCAAGAAATGCCAGAAAGGTGTTTCCGAAAAGCAGAGAGACAACCAGAAAGGTGATGGCACCGGCCGCTGCGAGCGCGATGGCGTGCCAGATCAAGCCTTCAGCTTGTTGAACATTACCGGCACCGAGTGATCTTGCTATTGAGGATGCCACTGCTCCACCCATGGCGCCGCCCGACATCATCTGGGTGAGCATGAGCAGTGGGAACACAAGAGCAATGGCGGCAAGTGAGGTGGTGCCGAGTTGACCGACAAACCAGACCTCAGCCATGCTCACACCGGCCTGAATAAAAAACGCGATACTGTTGGGTGTTGCCATCCTGATGAGCAGCGGCAAGGGGGGTGCGGATAGCAGTTGTTGGGTTCGTGTATCCATCCTTGCAATCACCCCGTTGTAACAAGTTACTTTCAAATTGAAAGTCTATACTTTAAATTTGAAAGTCACTTTTGGCAAGCCTGCCCTGAAGTTAGGTAGTGGTAGCGCCCTGTCCGGCATCTCGCTATTTAAGAGCCGGTCAGGTACCGGGCTACCCGTCCATAGTCGGCCAGCTTGAAGCATGTGCCGATGAAGCGCTGGTTGACGGCGATGGACAAATCCTCGCGCCCGGATTCATAGATACGCATAGTCATGCAGATACGCTGAGGTCAGGACGGCGAATCAAATTATCCGCTTGCTGAGTTCTTTTCGAAGTTTGAAGAAACGCCTGCGCCACACCGGAAAGTCCGGACGCGCCGCGGAAAGTCGAACCCGTTCAGTATTGCGAAACAAGCTTGGTGATCAGTTGAATAAATCCGCGGGCAGCCCTCGTCACCCCTCTTTCTTACACCTAACCCTTCAGTCCCGATCCAGCGATGCCATCCCCGAAGCAACATACCGCTCTCCACTAACCCGCAGCGGATCCACAATCGAAGCTATCTCGTCCACCTCATCTTCACTCAGTTCCAGATCCGCTGCCGCGACATTTTCCTCAAGGTAAGCAACCCGTTTGGTCCCCGGTATCGGCGCAATCCCCTCCCCTTGAGCCAGCAACCACGCTAATGCCAGCTGCCCCGCCTGGCAGCCACGAGATTCCGCGTATTCAGCAAACGCTCGAACCATGGCCAGGTTGTTGTCAAAACTCTCACCCTGAAATCGCGGCATGGTGGAGCGCATATCGCTTTTGTCCTGCGCGTCCAGCTCCTGCAACCGGTTAGTGAGCATCGCCCGACCGAGCGGACTGAATGGCACGAAACCTACATTGAGCTCACGGCACGCTGGAAGAACATGCGCTTCCGGATCGCGGGTGAAGAGTGAGTACTCGGATTGCACCGCACTGATCGGATGCACGGCGCAAGCGCGACGCAGAGTTCTGGCCGACACTTCAGAAAGACCCAGATAGCGGACCTTACCTTCGCGCACCAGCTCCGCCATCGCTCCAACGGTGTCTTCGATGGGTACCGTTTTGTCCAGACGGTGCAGGTAGTACAGATCGATCACATCGGTGCCCAGCCGTTTCAGGCTTTCTTCACATCGATCACGCACCTGCTCAGGACGTCCGTTTACACCCCGATTGCCGTCCTCCATCCAGATGCCGAATTTAGTCGCCAGCACAAACTCGTCGCGGCGGTCTTTGAGCACACGGCCAACCAACTTCTCGTTGTGCCCCATGCCGTAGACGTTCGCCGTGTCGAGAAAGGTGACCCCCAGATCCAGGGCGCGATGAAGGGTGCGTTCGGATTCAGCCAGGTCGGCCTTGCCATAGGCCTGGGACATGCCCATGCATCCAAGCCCAAGAACCGAAACCTCAAGATCACCGAGAAATGTCGTCTGCATGGATTTCCTTTTTGTTTTTAGGACTAAAGATCGATCAGGGTAAAGTTAACCTTTATACGGGATCGTCATGAAGGCTTTTTCTGCAGGTTCTCTGCCACAAACTGCATGAACGCGCTGACCCTCGCACTTCCGCGGTAGCCGGCGCTCGTCAACATCCACAAACCCTGGGTCACAGGCCGATGCGGAAATGCCAGTCTGGTCAAATCCATGTCGGCACCGCGATCAACCAGAAGCGCAGCACCCAGCCCTGAACGGACGGCCTCAACTGCGCGGGCGTGACTTTCTGCATTTAGCACCACCGCAGGTTCCGGTGTGATCCGCCGCAGCCAGCGTTCCTGACGACTGACTGCCTCATCGTTACTCAGGCGGTTCTGCCAGATGATCCAGCGACACTTGTCTGCACTCGGTGGCACAACGTCCGGTTTGGCGAAGATGGCGAAGTCCAGCCGCGCCAGTTGCCGGCCGATAAGCTGTTCTGGTGGCTGGTCGGTCACGCGTAACAGAACGTCGGCCTCATTGTTGCCGGTGTCATCCACCATCGCGACTTCAATCTGCGGATACTCGGTGCAAAACCGGCTCACCACCGGTAACAGATTCACCAGGGAGCTGTCGGGCATTGCCAGAGTTAACCGGCCGGCGGCCAGCCGATCGCGGTCCTGAAGCTTTTTCACCAGCGCGTCGGCGCATTCGGCCATCTGCCGGACCTCGGTGAGGATGTCCTGCCCTGTTAACGTCAGCCGGTAACCGCTCTGCGCGTGATCAAACAGGCGAGTGTCGAGGACCGCTTCGAGCCTGGCAACGTTACGCAGCACGGTGGCGTGGCTGACACCCAGGGCAACGGCTGCGCCGCTCACCGTGCCGTGTTCAGCCACCGCCAGAAAAAAACGTACATGATCCCAGTTCATTGGGCGTCCTGATCAGGGTCTATTGTTCAATTCTGAACAATCTATGTTCCTATATCTATATTTTCGTACATCAATCGGTTGGCTATGATGGCGGCATCATCTGATCTGCGGAGCTACCATGAGCGGTTTATCCACCATCACCGAAGCCATCGAGCACGTGAGAGCCGGGAACCTGGTCATCGTGGTCGACAATGAGGATCGCGAAAACGAAGGCGACCTGATCATGGCAGCCGAGAAGGCAGATCAGCAAAAGATCGCGTTCATGATCCGTTATACCAGTGGCATTATCTGCGCGCCCTGCGAGGCCAGCCGACTTGACGACCTGGAACTGCCGCAGATGGTCGACAAAAACTCCGATCCGCTGCACACCCAGTTCACCGTCTCTGTTGATTACATCAGCGGCATGACCACAGGAGTATCGGCCCTGGAGCGCTCACGCACGCTGAACGCGCTGGCCAACAACAATGTCACCTCCGGTGATTTCGCCCGCCCGGGTCATGTGTTTCCGCTGCGCTACCGCAAAGGTGGGGTGCTGGTGCGTTCCGGTCACACTGAGGCTGCCGTAGATCTGTGTCGACTGGCGGGTCTGACACCGGCGGGTGTGTTGAGCGAGTTGAATCACGATGATGGCACCATGATGCGGCTACCGGCACTGAAGGAGTTCGCTGCAACCCACTCGCTGCCGATCATTTCTATCGATGAACTGATCAACTACCGCGCGCGCAACGAAGTTCTGATCAATGAAGTGGTCGCCACCCCGATCAGAATCAATGGCTTTGATCTGACCGCACATGTCTACAAAACCGTGTTCGATGACAAGTACATCACCGCCGTGGTGCGCGGCACCATCGATGGCAGCAAACCAACTCTGGTTCGTGTGGTAAAAGGTGCTCACAACCGCGACTTTCTGACCAGCGCTCTGGCCGGTGACAACGTGATACATCGATCACTGCAGATGATCGGCGGCGCTGAACAAGGCGTCTTTATCTACCTGCCCGCCGATGATGATCGCGAAGCACCTGCCGATGAGCAGACGGGTGCTGTGTGGCGGGAAGTCGGTCTCGGCAGCCACATCCTGAGTTCATTAGGTGTGGAGCGCATTCATCTGCTGGCGAGCCATGAGTTCAGCTACCCCGGGATCGCCAGTTTCGGGTTGACCATCGAAACTATTATTAAAGAGGATTGACCCATGGCTGAGATGCTGCCTGACCATCCACCGGCCTGCGCTTCTTTGCCCACGGCCCATGGCACGTTCGCGATCTATGCGCATCCGAATACAAGCGGCGCTGAACCGCATATGGTGTTGCTCTATGGGAATCCTGCCGACCATTCCAGAACGCCACTGGTTAGAATTCACAGCGAGTGTCTCACAGGCGATGTTTTCGGTTCGGTGCGATGTGACTGTGGCGAACAGCTCGACAAAAGCATGGCCCTGATTGCGGAACGCGGATGCGGTGTCGTGATCTATCTGCGCCAGGAAGGACGCGGTATCGGCATCGAAAACAAACTCAAGGCGTATTACCTGCAGGAACAGGGGCTCGACACAGTGGATGCGAATCTCGCGCTGGGCCTGCCATCGGACAGTCGCCGTTTTGATGCGGCGATCGAGGTGCTTGAATCGCTGGGCTTGACCCGCATCGATCTGCTCACCAACAACCCGGCAAAGCTTGCGGCACTGCGAAGTTCAGGGCTGACCGTCAGCCATCACCCACTGCATGTCAAAGCATCCTCTCATGCGAGCGGTTATATGCAGACAAAACGTGTGCGAATGGGGCACTTCACCCAGGCCTGAACCGGGTTGATAAGGTCAGCGACCTTTAAAATCCGGTGAGCGTTTTTCGAGCCTCGCTTTCTTGCCTTCAACAGCATCTTCTGAGGAAGATGCCAGGCTGACCAGTTTGTCCACATCTTCGTGGGCAATCCCGTCACGAAAGGTCATCTCACGTAAAAGCAGCGCTTTCATCGCCTTGAGCGACAAAGGCGCATTGCTGACAAGGCGCTGCACGATGCTGTCGGTGACTTCGTCAAGATCCTCAACGCTCGCCAGCCGCGAGATCATGCCCAGGTCAAACATTCGCTGTGCAGGCAGCGGGTCACCCAGCAGCAGTATCTCGCGCGCGCCTACTGGACCGGCAACTTCAAGAAGTTTCTTGGCCAGAAACCAGGTGGGTGCAAGCCCGATCTGGGCGAGCGACATGCCGAATCGCGCGTCGATTGCAGCCACCACAAAATCACAGTGCAGGGCAATCTCACACCCCCCGGCGATCGCATTGCCCTGAACCACGGCAACCACCGGCAGCGGATAGGTTTCTACCGCATGGAACACCGGTTCGATGGGGACCAGCATGCCCTGGCTGATGTCGCGACCTGCGCAGAATGACGGTCCTGCACCGCGCAGCACGGTCACCCGCTCCTGCGCATCCGGTTGCGATGTGAATGCCTGGGTAAGCTCAGTGAGCATTTCGTCTGTCATGGCGTTACGTTTTTCCGGTCGGTTCATGGTGACCGTGCGGACGCCGTTTTCTGTCTCAATCGTAACCAGCATCTTTAGACCTCAGAGTCGATTAACCGCCTGCTCGCTCAACGTCAGCGTGCGCCCGATCCGTTCGCGCATCTCATCCAGATCGATGCCTTCGCTGCTCTTGTTGCCCGCCATGTAGCGGGCATAAACACCATGCACAATCGCCGCCGACTTCCAGCGATTAAAACCCACGTAATAATCAAGCTTCGACAGGTCGCGGCCGGTCTTTTGCCCGTAACGTTCCGCGAGGGCATAGCGTGGCGGAAATCCCGGGGGTGCTGTGGCGGCTTCCGGCACAATGGGGATCAGATCATCCGGCTGCGGCCAGATGTTCAATGCATACGCAAGATCCGCAAGGGGGTCGCCGAGGGTGGAGATTTCCCAGTCGACCACCGCTTCAACCGTGCAACTTTTACCCACCAGAACGTTGTGCACCCCGTAGTCACCATGCACCACGCGTGCCGGACCCTGGTCGGGCATGTTATCCAGAAAAAACTGCTGCAGATCGTGTGCGCGCGGATCATCGTAACCGGCAGGTTCTGCCGAGGCCGTCCAGGATCGATACCAGGTTTTTAACTGCCGACCCACATAGTTTTCTTTTTTACCGAGATCACCCAGACCGATCTCATCGGGATCCAGCGAGTGCAGATCAGCCAGCACATCGAAGAACGAGTAGGCAAACTTGGCACGCTGATCCTGCGGGATCAGCGCTTTGGTGTCTTCGGCGCTGTACAACGGCTTTCCGTCGATCATCCCCATGATGTAAAACCAGGCCCCGGTCACGTCCGGACTTTCACAGAAGCCAAAGGCCTTAGGCACCGGTACGGGGGTCGGTCCGAGTGCTGAAATCAGCGCCCACTCGCGGCTCATGTCGTGTGCCTTGGGTAACAGCACGCCCTGTGGCGGGCGGCGGATCACTGCCAGATTGCCCTCCCGGTCCTCGATCTTGTAGGTCAGATTGGAATGACCACCCAGCAGGCGGGGCCAC
>JAQBYL010000497.1 GCA_027622495.1 Pseudomonadota bacterium | reverse complement strand
CGATCAGGCCAAAGGCCTCGAACCGCTGATCACCCACTGACGTGCTGATCAGAACCGGCGTGGCTGTGAGGCTAACAAGGTCAGTAGCCCCGCCGGTTCGCACCGCTTTGTAACAAGAGTACTCAACATGAACGACCACCTGATAGTGGGGTACGAATCGGCGTCGGCAGACACAGAAATAAAACAGGTGGTCCTCAACCTGAAACGCGCCAATCGCCATGGTCTGATCGCCGGTGCTACCGGTACCGGCAAGACCGTCACCATGCAGGCGCTGGCCGAGAGTTTTGCAAACGTCGGTGTCCCGGTGTTGCTGGCTGACGTCAAGGGCGATGTCTCCGGCATCAGTCAGGCAGGCAAAACCCACCCTAAGATCAACGAACGGTTGGTCAAACTTGGCCTTCCCACGGACGCCTGGTGTGGTTGCCCGACCATTTTCTGGGACCTGCATGGCAAAGCCGGGCACCCGATCAGGGCGACGATTTCCGACATGGGACCGCTTCTTATTGCGCGCCTGCTGGGCTTGAACGATACCCAGGAAGGGATCCTGAATATCGCCTTCGCGGTGGCCGATGACCAGGGTCTGCTGCTGCTCGACTTAAAAGATCTGCGATCGATGCTCAACCATCTAAGCGAGCATTCGAGCGAGCTTCGATCGCTTTACGGCAACATCTCGGCAAGTTCGGTGGGCGCGATCCAACGGCGCCTGCTGGTGCTGGATCGAGGTGGTGCAAAGGCGTTTTTTGGCGAACCAATGCTCGAGCTTGCCGACCTGATGCAGACCGACACCGACGGGCGTGGCTTCATCAGCGTGCTGGTCGCCGACAAACTGATGGAAAACCCGGCGGTCTATTCCACCATGCTGTTGTGGTTGCTCTCGGAGCTGTTCGAGGAACTGCCGGAGGTTGGCGATCCGGAAAAACCGAAGCTGGTGCTGTTTTTTGACGAAGCCCATCTTCTGTTCAAAGACACCCCAACCGCGCTCGTAGACAAGATTGAACAGGTCGTCAGACTGATCAGGTCAAAGGGTGTGGGGGTGTATTTTGTCACCCAGAGTCCGGCTGACCTGCCAGACCGGGTGCTTGCCCAGCTTGGCAATCGGTTTCAGCATGCCTTGCGTGCCTACACCCCGCGGGAGCAGCAGGCGGTCAAAGTAGCCGCGCAGACGTTCCGCTCAGACGGCTCTTTTTCGGTGACAGAAGTCATCAGCCAACTCGGGGTCGGCGAAGCCCTGGTGTCGACGCTGCAGCCTGATGGCAGCCCCTCGTTTGTTCGCGCCACCAAAATCAAACCGCCCCTATCGCGCCTGGGTCCGGCAACACGACCGGAGCGGGCCGGGGTGATGGCGGTGAGTCCGATCATGGGTAAATACGATGAGGCTATCGATCGCGAGTCGGCTTTCGAAAAACTGAAAGCCCGCGCCGAAAACGCCGCCGATGAGGCAGAGCGTGCAAAGCAGGAACAGACCCGGCCTTCTCCTAAAGCAGAGCCGGAACGGACTGCCGCAAAGCCGAAAAAGACCAGCTCCCGCCAGGGGGTTGGCGAGGCCTTCATCAAGTCGGTCATGCGCACCGTCGGCAACGGGATCGGCAGGTCGCTGGTCCGCGGCATTCTCGGCTCACTCTTCAAAGGCCGATAATTTATTTAATATTTACAAGAAGTTAGCTCATGTATTTAATTAAAATTGCAACTGATCTTGTGAAAGATCAACTGGGTAGCAGCGGCAACCCTGACAAGGCGGCGGAAGCACTGGGCGGTCTTGGCGGCGCTTATGGATCTGGCCGAGAAACTGTTCTGATTGAGTTCAGTTGATGAGTCACAGCCTCACCCCGACGCAGAAAGCGGAGTTTGAGCGCGATGGCTATCTGTCTGCGCTGCCGGTCTTCGGCTTAAAAGAAGTACAGGAGCTGCGGCAGTCGTTTGAAAACTTCGAGCAGCGCGTGGGCCGCGAACGCTCGCTCGTTCAACGAACCGATCTGCACCTGCTGGAGCGCTGGGCCTGGCAGGCAGTGACCGATCCGCGCATTGTGCAGCCTGTCTGCAGCCTGCTTGGCCCGGATGTGTTGCTCTGGTCGACCAACTGGTTCATCAAAGAACCCCGCGATGGCAAGTTTGTGAGCCTGCATCAGGATGCCAACTACTGGGGTCTTCTGCCTCACGATGTGGTCACCGCGTGGGTAGCCTTGTCAGACGCCGGTCCGCAGACCGGTCCAATGCAGTTTCTGCCTGGATCACACCGTGGCCAGCTTTTTGATCAGACCAACACCTACGACAAAACCAATCTGCTGAGCCGTGGGCAAACCATCGTTGCTGACCTGGACTTAAGCCACGCGGCCCTTGCACCCCTCAAGGCGGGCGAAATGTCTCTTCATCACGTTCGAACAATCCATGGCAGCCGGCCCAATGAGACTGACGATCGGCGCATCGGCATGGTGCTGCGGTATTGCGCGACCCACGTCCGGCAGACCAAGGCACCGGACACTGCAGTTCTGGTCGCCGGGTCCGACACCTACCACCATTTCGAGCTACTGCCCGCGCCGGTTACCGACGACGGCGAGGCAGAACGCGCCCGACATGCCGATGCGGTTCAGCGCATGGGCAAAATCATCATGCAGGATTAACCTGTGGATCTGGCCGCCTACCTGCAGAGGATCGACTTTCAGGGTGAGCCGAAAGTTGACCTGCCAACACTGTGCGCCGTCCACCGTCAGCATCTGCTGCAGATCCCGTATGAGAATATCGACGTTCAGCTCGGGCGCCCGCTCGATTTCGATCGTGAACGGATATTCAGCAAACTGGTTACAGCGCATCGCGGTGGCTGGTGCTACGAGATGAACGGTCTGCTCGAGTGGGCGCTGCAGGAGATCGGCTTTGACGTGGTGCGTATGTGCGGTGGGGTGATGCGCGCTGAACGAGGCGATGCCCAGATGGGCAACCATCTGGTTTTGCGGGTGGATCTGGACCAGACCTACCTTATCGATGTGGGTTTCGGAGATGGTCTTTACGAGCCGATTCCGCTCGCGGTGGGAACCTATCGTCAGCGTTCATTGAACTATCGGCTGGAACTGATGAACGATGGTCTGTGGCGTTTTCACAATCATTCTGCCAGCCGCGTGAGC
>JAQBYL010000496.1 GCA_027622495.1 Pseudomonadota bacterium | reverse complement strand
ATGCGATTCGCCGCCTGTCCCCACCTGATCGGGCAGCAGCATGCGGTTCAGCCAGCTGTGAATAATGCCATCACCCGGTCGCAGCGAGACGCCACCACGATTCTGGATGAAGTCCGGCAGCGTATGCTGGGTTTCGATATCCACCGGTTTCGGATAGGCCGCGGTGTGGCAGAAACTCTGCATCACCAGGTCAGCGGAAAAACCAAGACAGGCAAGTTCTTTGAGTTCATCCCGGGTCATTGGACCGGTGGTGTCCTGTGATCCAACGGTACCCATGCGCGGTTCGCAATAGGTACCCGGCCGAATGCCACTGCCTTCTGTCAAACCGCAGGCGCGACCAACAATTTTTTGCGCAAGGGTAAATCCACTGGTGCTGTCGCCGGGATTTTCCGGTCGGCGGAACACATCCGTCGGACCCAGCTTCAACGCTTCCCGTGCTCGCTCGGTGAGGCTGCGACCAATGATCAGCGGAATCCGACCACCGGCTCTGACCTCATCAAGGATCACGTCAGTTTTCAGGCTGAAATCGCAGATGAGATCACCTTTCTCGTTCTCGATCTTTCCTTCGTAGGGTTTGACTACAACCACGTCACCCATCGCAATGTTGTCAACGCTGCATTCGATCGGCAGCGCACCGGAATCTTCCAGGGTATTGAAAAAGATCGGCGCAATTTTACTGCCCAGAACAACACCGCCTTGACGTTTGTTGGGAACGTACGGTATGTCGTCGCCCATCGCCCACAGCACCGAGTTAGTCGCACTCTTGCGTGATGAGCCTGTTCCGACCACATCGCCGATATAGGCGATCGGATTGCCTTTGTTTTTGAGCGCCTCAATCTGCTCGTTAGCATCCGTGATGCCTTCGCGCGGATTCTTCAGCATGGCAAGCGCATGCAGCGGGATGTCGGGTCGCGACCAGGCATCCTGCGCCGGTGACAGGTCATCGGTATTGGTTTCTCCGGTAACCTTGAAGACAGTCAGCTTGATCGCTTCCGCCAGACCTTTCCGCTCACTGAACCATTCCGCATCCGCCCAGGACTGCAATACCGCAGCCGCATGGGCATTACCGCTTTTCGCTTTTTCTGCGACGTCGTGAAACGCGTCAAACATCAGCAGCGTTCCTTTGAGTTCCTCAGCAGCAAGGGGTGCAAGCTGCACATCATCGAGCAGATTAACCAGTGGCATGATGTTGTAACCACCGAGCATGGTGCCAAGCAGCTGGATCGCTGAGGCTTTATCGATCAGAGGGGACATCGCTGCACCCGTGGTGATGTCTGCAAGAAATGCGGCCTTTACATAAGCGGCATCATCAACACCTGGGGGAACCCGCTCGGTGAGCAGATTCAGAATAAAATCACCCTCCCCTTGTGGCGGAGATTTCAAAAGCTCAACCAGATCGGTGGTCTGTTCAGCGGAAAGGGGCAGAGGGGGTATGCCCTGGGCAGCACGTTCGGCTGCATGGGCGCGATAGGCTTGAAGCATAGAAACCTCGAATGGTGATTGAGACACAATCTAACATTCAAATTTACATGCGTAAAATGGATAGTTTGCATGTATAACATACGAAATATTTATGGTTGATCTTCCGTATGGATCTTAATCTTCTTCGCTCGCTCGTCGCGGTCGCCGAAGCCGGTGCAATCACCGAAGCCGCCAACCGTCTGGGCATCACCCAACCGGCGCTGACCCGTCGAATCCAACAACTGGAAGCGGAATTCGGCAGCGAATTCTTAAGCCGCAGTCGCAAAGGCGCGCAACTCACAGAACTCGGTCGTCTGGTCGAACGGGAAGCGCGAGTGCTGATCGATCGCTACGACAGCCTCAAGAACGAAGTCGCCAGCCATCGCAGCGTCGAAGGCGGCACCGTCCGCATCGGGGGCGGCGCCACCGCAGTCTCGTTTGTTTTACCTGACGCCATTGCACAATTTCAACGCGACTATCCGCTGGTGCACTTTCATGTCAAGGAAGCCAGCAGCAGTGAGATCGCCAGTGACGTCGCAGATGGACGCCTCGAACTTGGCCTGGTCACACAACCGGTTCGTACAGCCGGCCTTGAGATCCAACCCCTGCTCGATGACCGGATCGTTCTGGTCGCCGCACTGGATAGCCCGCTTGCCAGATCGAAAACGGTTCCTGTGGCAAGCCTTGATGGTCAGACTTTTGTTGGTTTTGAAGGTGGCAGCGCAATCCGCCAGATTGTTGATGCCAATCTTCGTGAAGCGGGGGTTGAGATAAATGTGGTGATGGAACTGCGATCCATCCCCGCGATTCTGCGCATGGTGGCAACCACTGGCAGTCTGGCTTTTGTTTCTGCTCTGGGTCTGCAGGATCAGGAACTGGTTCGTGAGATCAACGTGAGTGGTCTGACGATCACCCGGCGGTTGGGGCTGGCCTGGCGTAAACCTTATGCGCTGTCACCGGCGGCTAATCGATTTGCGGATCGGTTGATGCAGACAGCCTCCGCGGGCGCTGGGTCATGAACTCACGGGGTCTGGTTGGTTCAGTCGACCTGGATATACCCATATCTTAACGGTGATCCGGGATTCGATGGGTTAGGTTGTGCCTGGGGCGCCACTCTGCAGGATTCCGATCGGCTCAAACACCTACACACTTGCGCATCGTGATACTCGTCGGAAGATTGTAGTCAGGATGTTTAGTTTCGTTGATCTTGGTAAATCCGAGCGCTGTAAACATGGTTCTCCATCAGTTCCATGCGAGTTTCGAGTTCGAGGAAAGCCCGGGTATTCTGCGCAGCGACAGCCTCTACAGCCTGCATGATCGCACGCGCTACACCTTGCCCCCGCCTCGCCGCTGCTACCGCGAGTTTACTGACGTAAACGCAATCCTCTCGCAGTGATGCAAAGCCGCAACCAATCAAGTCGTTATCAGCAATAGCGAGAATCAGAATCTCCTGCTCAGCCTTGATTCTTAAATCATCTGTGCTCATGCGAGCCAAAGACGATGGTTGATCGATCCGCGAATCCATAAACGCCTATGAGGAGTTCAGAAGCTCATGCAAACCGTTCCAATTCAAAAACTGCGGCGGCGACACCTCGATTCGAACCCCACCCATTACTCACTACCCACCAGCATTTACAGAACCTTCCAATCCCAACAA
>JAQBYL010000495.1 GCA_027622495.1 Pseudomonadota bacterium | reverse complement strand
CGGCGCTGGCGCCGCCCATGGCGACTCTGGCCGGGGCGATCTTCAGGGCTGTGGATTCTGCGACCATCCATTGAAGGGCGGCGTAACAATCGTCGGGTCCGGCGGGAAAGGGATGTTCCGGTGCAAGCCGGTATTCAACCGATACCACGGTGCAGTCCAGGGTGTGGGCGATCCGTTTGGCGCGTTCGTCGTCGGCGGCGCCAAGGATGTAGCCGCCGCCGTGAATCCACAGCACAGCAGGCTGATTGGCGCGTTTGCTCTGGCGAAAAACAATCACGTCCACGTTGCCATGATCGGCTGCAATCGTGTGATGTTCGCTGTGTACATCGAACTCGCTGGGTGGCAGTGGTCGCGCAGCCAGCAGTTCACGGATGCGTTCGATGTTGTCTCGCGAAATATCCAGAGCCGGAAATGTTTCCAGGGCGGGCAGCAGTTCGGGGTCGAGCTTTGCGTAGTCGAGAATCATGACGTTCCTGATTGGCTGGGTAGGTTGAGCATTGTACTGTTTCGGACCAGAGCAATGATCATATCAATCCGTTAACATCCAGTGCCAGCAGCCTGATGAATCGGTTCAATGGCCCGATTCGTGTACAAAGCAGGTCCACATACGGAGGGTACTATGCCGGTGGGCGAGTTCAAATTCATGAGTCAGCAGACGCAGTCATCGTTGTATCGCAACGAATCCGTGATGATTCAGCGCTATCCCGACGGCGATAACAGCGCCGGAAAAGGGGTGGATCTGCAGGCGCATGAGTTGAGTGTGTCCAATGCGCGCGTGCTGACTGACGAGGCTAGACCAACCTGTGATCGCAATGGTTTTGAGCTGGTAACCCAGCCGGTCAGCGGGTCGATCGACTTTCTTGATCACCGGCAGGTAACCGGCCGGTATTATCCTCAGTGTGCAACACTGGTGGAAAGACTAACCGGTGGGCGTGCATATGCATTCGATCACAACATCCGTTCAGCCGGTGGCAAGAACAATAAGGAGCGCATCAAAGGTGGGCAGAACGTGCAAGGCCCCGCGCATGTGGTTCATGGTGACTATACGCTTTGGGGTGCCCCCGAGCGGTTGCGTCAGCTTACCGAACCCCCTGCAGGCAACGACACCCTGCGCGGCGTATTGTCGGAGGGCGCCAGTCTTTTAACGCAAGCCGACGTCGAACGGGCACTCGGCGAGGCCGGGCGATATGCGATCATCAATGTCTGGCGCAACATCGATGATCAACCGGTCGCCACCCATCCAATGGCTCTGTGCGATGGTCTGACGGTGGCGCCGCAGGATCTGGTGGTATTCGAAATACATTATCCCAATCGGATTGGCGAAAACTACTTTGCTAAATACTCAGCAGCGCATCAGATGTACTACTACCCGGCCATGACTGCTGATGAAGCGCTGCTGATCAAACAGTGGGATTCGGCTGGTGCGCTTGCCAGATCAGCTGGTGAGCAGGGCGATGGGCAGGTGGGGGATGGACCCTGCACATTCAGTTTTCACAGTGCTTTTGTTGATCCTGACACACCGGATGATGCACCCGATCGCTGGAGCATTGAGGTCAGATGTGTGGTGCTCTATGCCTGACAGGAAGGTGAATCTGATTGACTTCATGCCCTTCGCACAGACGCTGGGTCTGACCATTGTGAGTGCCGAAAAAGACCGCGTAGTCGGGCAACTGACCGTCGTACAGGCACTTTGTACCACCGGGAAGATCATGCACGGCGGCGCGATCATGTCGGTGGCTGACACCCTTGGCGCAATCGGGGCTTACCTTAATATGCCGGAGGATGCGAAGGCGACGACCACCATCGAAAGCAAAACCAATTTCCTGGGCGCGGCAAAGCTCGGTTCGCAGGTAACGGCAGAAACTACCCCGGTGCACGTCGGTGGTCGCACCTCGGTGTGGCAGACTCGTCTCACCTCCGATGAGGGCAAAGCTGTCGCGTTGGTCACCCAGACTCAATTGGTTCTGCGATAACTTCGAAGGGTCAGGTCAAACAACGATACCGCTGGCAAAGGCCTGGCCGATTTCTTCATCGCTCAAGCCGAGGATTTCACTCAGCACTTCAAAACTGTGCTGACCGAGTACCGGCGCGGCGAAGCGCGGCGCGTTGTCGTACCCACTGATGCTGTATTGATGCCCGGCGTAAGGCACCTTACCCATTTCCTGATGTTCAAAACGGCGATAGAAATTACGCGCTTTAAGCTGAGGGTCGATTAAAAGATCGCGACTGCGCTGCACTAAGCCGGCAGGGACCTGGACACCCTGCAGGCGTGCCATCAATTCACGCCCATCCTGATCGCGGGTCCATTCGATGATTCCGGCGTCAATATCGTCATGCCGGGCAATTCGCTTTTCGGTTGTCGTAAGCGTCTGATCATCCAGCCAGTCAGCACGGCCCATCTCCTTACACAGGGCACGCCATTGGTCGTCGCTGTCTACGGCGATTGCGCACCACTGATCCTCACCGCTGCAGGGGTAACATCCCTGTGGTGCGGCGTAAGGTGAGCGGTTGCCGATGCGACTTGCCTCTACGCCGTTCACCTGCAGGTCGAGCAGTTCCGGGCTTAAAAAATGCAGACCGGTTTCTATCTGGGCGACATCGATGAAGCAACCCTCACCGGTCCGCCGACGATGATCCAGCGCCGCGGCAAGCAGTGCCGATAT
The DNA here is from genome assembly GCA_027622495.1 of Pseudomonadota bacterium. GTDB lineage: Bacteria > Pseudomonadota > Gammaproteobacteria > Pseudomonadales > Azotimanducaceae > JAQBYL01. Next base: position 460 of record JAQBYL010000495.1, on the reverse strand, counting down.
GAAGCGTGGTGCAATGGTATCGGTGTAGGCCACCCACGGACCACTTGGGCCCAGGTCAGGCCACCCGGTGACCTCGTAGTAGCCGGCGATCGCACCAGCGTGATAGCCGTAACCGGCCATGCTGGCAACAGGTCCGGTCTGGCCCATCAGGCAGGTGCTGACCATGATCAGCCCGGGGTTGAGTTTGCGCACCGTTTCATAGTCGAGCCCCATCCGGGCCATGGCCCCGGGCGCGAAACTTTCGATCAGCACATCCGACCAGGTGATAAGTTTTTTAGCGATCGCGATCGCATCAGGTGATTTAAGGTCCAGGGTGAGAGAACGCTTTGAAGTATTGAAATCACCGAAAAACTGCGATCGGTCGATGCCCGGTATGCCATCCTTGAACGGCCCGTTGCCGCGCAGCACATCGGGTCGGCTGCCAGACTCGACCCGCACGACATCAGCGCCGTGGTCGGCC
>JAQBYL010000494.1 GCA_027622495.1 Pseudomonadota bacterium | reverse complement strand
TGATTGTGATCTTCATGACCCAGTTCATGCCTTCCGCAACCTTTAATTTTCGCGGCCAGATGAAAGCACTGGTCTACCCGGCGATCGTTGATTGAAGCTTTACTGCCGGTGTTTGGCGCCACGGTAGCGGCACAAGCATAATGCAGCATCCCATGAACAGATTTTTATAAAGAGGAAAAACAGATGGCAACAGCACTGGAAAATGCGCAGGAAACCCTGGCGGCAAAGATTGATCAACCGGGCGCGCCCAGCGATTGGTTTGAAATTACCCAGGATCGGATCAATGACTTCGCCGATGCGACCATGGACCATCAGTGGATCCACGTCGATCCTGAACGCGCCAAGGCCGGTCCCTTTGGTGCGCCCATTGCGCATGGTCAGCTGACACTTTCGGTCTTGAGTTTTCTGCCCGGGGCAGAGGGTCTGCCGAACCTTGAAGGCATGAAAATGGGCATCAACTATGGTTGGAACAAAGTTCGTTTTCCGTCACCGGTACCTGTCGGAGCGCAGATTCGTACCATTGGCTGTATCAAGAGTGTGGAACCAAAAGGCGCCATGCTGGAAGTAGTGAATGAACTGACCGTGGAGATCAAAGGCCAGACCAAGCCGGCTTGCGTAGCAGAAAGCGTATTGCGGATCGTCTTTTAAGCCCAGGGGCCGGAGTCTGCCAGGTAGTCGCTCAGCCCCCGTCCAGGTTCGTCAGGAAATCGTGACCCTAAAGTCCGCATCTCATCGATGCGGTCAAGCCGGAAATTGCGAAATGCCTGGCGCAGTTCGCACCAGCCGCCGAGCGTCCAGTTGCGCCCCCAGTAGGCCAGCGCCAGCGGCCAGATTATGCGTTCAGAGGCATCGTCGCTTGCGTTCCGGTAATCGAGAAACAGGCGGTGATGGGTGTTGATCGCAGTGCGGGCTTCGCCGAGTTTGGCCGCGACTTCTGCCGGCATCCGGAACGCCGGAACCATGAGTTTGCTGGCATCAAGGTTTGGACGCAGACGTTCAGGCAACACTGCATCCACCTTGGCCAGAATTCGATCTGCCGCTGCGGCCATGGCCTTATCGCCATAGGATCGCGCCACGTCCGCGCCGAACAGCAGAGCCTGCAGTTCCTCTTCGTCGAACATCATCGGCGGCACCTGGTAGCCGCTTCGCATCACGTAACCCACGCCTGCCTCGCCTTCGATGGGCACACCCGACATGGCCAAGTCGGCCACGTCGCGGTAGACGGGCCGCACCGAAACCTCCAGGCGCTGCGCAATCACATCAGCGGTCAGTACCCGACCGCGGCCGAGCATCAGCACAATTTGAAATAATCTGTCAGCACGTCTCATGGGTGTGGATTGTAGGGTGAGGGGGGCTCGGAATAAACCGGGTCTACTGACATAGCGTTGTCATGAGTGTTGTGAGAAAGGCGAGGTTTTGTATGTTGTCCTGACATGAGGTTGTCAGGAGAGGGCGCGTAGGATGGGCACCACTGTCAGTAAAAGAATCAGTTCTAAAACCCCGTTAAAGCCTTCGAAGATAAAGGAACAGTCATGGAAGAGACCAACAATCCCGTCGAGCCGCCCGCCCCGAAGCGCCAGTCACCTGGTTGGGTGCGTTTCTTGAGAATCCGTCAGGCCTCCCGCGTGGCGCTGGCCCGGACGGTACACGTCAAAGCGCTGGAGCGGGCGAGTTATTGCCCGCATGGTTAAGGAGCGCTCAGTCGGGAGTTTCGAGCTGATCCCTACTCTCAGGCGGCCAGCCGGACGTATTCAAAATCACCCGGTTTGCCGCCAACACCCAGCCGCGGTGGAGCGATCCAGGAGGCGTACTCGCCGGTGGTGGTCACGGGTTGCATCAGCGACAGCACGTACTGGAGATCCTCAGCAGTGGGCAACCAGTTTGCCTCCTGTCTCTGCCAGGTGGGCGCATCGACGAGCAGGCCCTCAGGGGTAAGACTCAAGCCCGCGAAGGTGCCTACCCGACGGTTGAAACCCCGGTGGGGCAGACGCAGCTCGAAATCCACACCGGCATCACGGATCACTTTATTCCAGGCCCTTATCACCGGTTCGCAATCGGCAATATAGTCGTCAAGCAGGCGGGCGTTGATCGCGACCAGGGCAGGCTGCACAACGTTCTCGATGCGTCCTTCTGTGTGCATCAGCACGTTGTAGAAGTCGTTGCGAAGCTGGTGATCGTCATCGATTTCAGTTTCGTTGAAACGGCCCTTGATACCCGCATTGAAAGCATTCGCCGCATTGGTGGAAAGTTCTGCACCAAACAGATCCAGAGTAACCGAGAAATGGAAGTTCAACTTGCGCTGGATTGTTGGCAGATCAAATACTTTCTGGGCTCGTAGGGCGCCGATGTCAGACGGATCATCAATGCCTGCGTTAGCCATCACCTCACAGGTGCGTCGCAGGATGCGTTCAATGCCACTCTTGCCGACGAACATGTGATGAGCTTCTTCTGTGAGCATGAACCGACAGGTCCGTGACAGAGGATCGAACCCTGACTGAGCCAGCGACTCGAGCTGCATCTTGCCATCCCGGTCGGTGAAGCTCGTGAACATGAAGAACGACAGCCAGTCGGGCGTCTGCTCGTTGAACGCACCGAGAATGCGCGGGTGGTCAACGTCGCCAGATGTTCGTTCAAGCAGCGCGTCCGCCTGTTCCCGCCCATCCTTGGCGAAGTACTTATGGAGCAGATACACCATCGCCCACAGGTGGCGGGCTTCTTCCACGTTGATCTGAAACAGATTGCGCATATCGAAAAGCGATGGGGCGGTGTGACCGAGAAAACGTTGCTGCTCCACCGAGGCCGGCTCGGTATCGCCCTGAATCACCACTAACCTGCGCAGCATGGCGCGATATTCACCAGGGACTTCCTGCCACGCTGGCTGCCCTTTATGTTCACCGAAGCTGATGGTTCGCTGAGCTTGCGCCGGTGCCAGAAGAATGCCCCAGCGATAATCGGGCATTTTGACGTAGCCGAACTTTGCCCAGTTTTTGGTTTCCACACCAATCGCGGTTCGCAGGTAGACTTCGCGCTGTTGAAAATCTGACGGTCCGCGCGCCAGCCACCAGTTCAGAAATTTGGGGTGCCAGTTCTCCAGCGCGCGCTGAAGGCGCCGGTCAGATGCCAGG
>JAQBYL010000017.1 GCA_027622495.1 Pseudomonadota bacterium | reverse complement strand
GCAAGCACACTCAATGTGGTCATTGTGGCGCCGACGTCGATGATCGCGACCACCAGATCGTCAGGATTGGTGCCCAACTGCGGTTTGATCAGCTCGAAAGCCCGCTTCATGGCGTGTGCTTCGATATCGACGACCGCGGGTTTCAGGTTGCCGACTTCAAGCGACGCCTCTCGCAGCTCGACGTTTTCACGCCGGCAGGCCACAAGCAGCACCTCAACCTGGCCCGGATTTCTCGCGGACAGGCCCTCGACTTCAAAATCGATTGCGACTTCATCAAGCGGATACGGGATGTACTGATCTGCTTCGACGATGATCTGGTTTTCCATTTCCTCGTCAGACAGTGCAGAGTCCATCTCGATGATCTTCGTGATCACCGCTGAGCCCGCTACAGCAACAGCAACACTCTTGCTGGAACACTTTGCTCGAGCAATCACTCTTTTGACCGCTTCGCCAACGCCTTCAACATCGCTGATGTTTTTCTCAACCACGGCATTTGGCGGCAGCGGCTCAACCGCGTAGGCTTCGACGCGGTATCGATCATTGGTTTTCGAAAGCTCCAACAATTTTACTGAGGTAGAACTGATGTCCAGCCCGAGTAACGTATTGGACTTTTTGCTAAACAATGCCACGGTTAATTTTCCTTACTGACACGTGCTCATACGTCCTTTTACATGCGACAAATAAATCTTTCAGTTGCTTTAAGTGCCATGCACCAGCGTTACAATATGCCTGCAGGCTGGGCGTCGCGGCAACTTCGAAGGCCACATTTCATCCACCTTTCGCTACTTGGACAACAAAGCTGACGGTGAACTCATGACATCCCGTGTTGGTCGCGTAACGGCCGGTATTATGTGGCTCACCTGCGCAGGTTTATGTGGTGCAGTCCTCACTCTTGCCGGCGCATTTCTATATCTGGACCCGCAGGTTCCCAAAGCTGAGAGCTACCGCCATGTGAAACTGGAAACACCTCTCAGAGTGTTCGCCGCAGACGGCGGCCTCATTGCTGAGTTTGGTGAACGGCGCCTCATCCCAATCGGCATGGCGCAGATTCCTGACTTGTTTGTTAAAGCTCTTCTCGACACCGAGGACAAACGTTTCTATTCGCACTCCGGTATCGACTTCATATCGTTCGTCAACGACTTCACCGATCTGCTGATCAACCAGGAGATCCGCGGCGGTTTCAGCACCATCACCATGCAGTTATCGCGCAATGTTTCTTTCACGCTGGAACGCACAATCATCCGCAAGCTCAAAGAGATGCTGCTTGCGCTCAAGATTGAGCAGGAGTTGACCAAGGACGAGATCCTCGAGCTGTATATCAACGTGGTGCCTTTCGGTAAACGTGCATACGGTGCTGAAGCTGCAGCACGCACCTACTACGGCAAACCGCTCGTTGATCTGTCGTTGCCACAACTCGCCATGCTGGCAGGCATTCCTCAGGCACCTACCGCTGGTAATCCCATCAACGGTCCTGAGCGGGCTTTGAACCGGCGTAATCTGGTCCTCGCGCGCATGCGTGAACAGAACTCGATCACCGAGCAGGAGTATCAGAACGCAATCAACGCCCCTATCACGGCGCGGCTGCATGCCCGTGATCTGGACATTGCCGCACCCTTTCCCGCCGAGTGGGTTCGAAGCGAACTGATCAATCGCTATAGAGATCTATACAGTGGTGGTTACGAAGTACACACCACCATCGATTCGAAACAACAGGCCGCTGCAACCCGGGCGGTCAGAGCTGGTCTGCTTCGCTACGACAACCTGCACGGCTGGCGCGGTGTTGAAGGGCATGTTGACGAAGCGCAAATTCTTGAGCAAAACAACGACCTGGACCTGACCGACCCATTCACCCTGCGCCGTGTTTACCTGAACGAGCTTGCCGCCTATGACCCGGTCGGTGGGTTGCTGCCGGTCATCGTCACAGCAGTGGATGAACTCAAAGCCACGGTGATTACCGGCCAGGACGAAATGATCGACATCGCGCTGGAAGACATGCGCTGGGCCAGACCCTATATCAGTGTCGACAGCCGCGGGTCGGCACCGAAAACACCATCAGATCTGCTCGCTGTCGGCGATATCGTGCGTCTTGATCTCACACGCGAAGCACCACGCCTTGCTCAAGTTCCTGAAATTCAAGGTGCTCTGGTATCGATGGATCCGGTCACTGGCGCCGTGCGGGCACTGGAGGGTGGTTTCGACTTCGCTACTAACCAGTACAATCATGTTCTGCAGGCTGCCCGTCAACCAGGCTCCGGGTTCAAACCATTCGTTTACAGTGCGGCCCTGCACCACGGGGTTACCCCCGCCAGCATATTCATGGACGCACCGCTGGTGTTCGATGATGCCAATCTCGAGTCACAGTATCGGCCTGGCAACGACAACAGCAGGTTCAATGGTCCCACGCGTCTGCGCGTCGCCCTGTATCGCTCAATCAACCTGGTATCAATGCGCGTTCTTTCAACGGTGGGCGCCGGGAACGTGCTCGACTACGTCTCACGGTTTGGTTTTGACACCTCGACCTTCCCGCGCAATACCCAGCTGGCCATCGGCGGTGGCACCATGGCGGTAACCCCCATCGATATGGCCAGGGCCTACTCGGTGATTCCCAACGGCGGGTTTGCGGTTCAACCTTACATCATCTCCAGGATGTACGATCTGGAAGGGAACCTGGTGTTTGCGCCACGCTACCCGGTTGCCTGCCGTTCGTGCGAGCGTGAAGAACAGGCCGATAAAACCCTGGCCCCCACAGGTCCGGACGCAGCCGAACCAGCGACGCTGGAAGACCTCTTTTCAGATACAGCTTCTGAACAACCCCTTCTTGCCGAACGGGTGATCGACGAACGGGTCGCCTATATTGTCAACACCATGCTTTCCGACGTCATCAAGCACGGTACTGGTCGACGCGCCCTGAAACTGAACCGCGCGGATCTGGCCGGCAAAACCGGCACGACCAACGAGGCAGCAGACACATGGTTCAACGGTTTCAATCAGGATATTGTCACAACTGTGTGGGTAGGCTTCGACGACCACCAGCCTCTCGGCAAGAACGCTTACGGATCAAACACACCATTACCGATCTGGATCGAGTTCATGGAAACAGCACTTCTAACCAGCAAAGAAAGACCCGCGCCGCTGCCTTCTGGTGTGGTGACAATGAAGATCAACCCGCAAACCGGCCAACGCGCTGAACCTGGCGAGACCGGCACGGTGTTCGAATACTTTCTTCGCGAACACACCCCAAAAGTCGTCGACAGACCCAATAAAACCAACCCCGGCACCGAACAGATCAAACCTGAAGAGCTGTTCTAACGTCACAGGCTCAACCGCGCTTCATTGAACGATCTTGATGTTGTCTCCGGCTCGCGGTTCACCGCGTGGATGCATACCGTTGATCACTCTGAGTGTTTCCTCGGGATAGGCCTTGATTGAAGAACGCTGGGCCAGCTCCGCAAACGTATCTTCTGGTGAGGCAACAATCACCTTGACCCGCTGGTTGTTGGCCACCTTCAGATCCTCAAACGTCATCGCCCGGAACGACTCCACCGTTTCACGAAAACTCTGGTCGAAAACAGCAGGATCACCGTTCGGACCGACTTCACCTTTCAGAACGTAAACCCCACCGTCTTTGTAGATGATCGCGATCTTGCGTTTTTGAGCATCCCCGCCGGCAACGGTGATTTCACCGATGTAGGCCTCATAACCATTGACCGTCAACGCTTCGCCTGAGCTTACATCATCGCGTTTCAAGGTCTGGCTGATGTACTCCTCAGGGGTTTGATCAGACTTCGGTGCCTCCTGTCGCTGGGCGGTAATGGAGGCATCCTTCGACCCATTGGGCGAACGACCCAGAACTTCGGCCGGTGTATTGGTGACCACCCAGGTATCGGGAAACTTGATCACAATACGCAGACCGCTGTGGTAGTAAACACCGTCTTTGATCAACCCCGTTGATGCTTCATCACCATAGACCAGGCCGTCGACCATCTCCCAGAAATCACGCTCAGGTTCGCGCGTTTCCGAAGTTGCCAACGGCTGTGCCTTGGCCACAACATCGTGCAGCCGTTTGTCATTGCGCGGGTGCGAACCAAACAGACCGTGATACACGGTTGGCTGATTACGGATGTTTTTTGCGAACAGTTCATGGTCTTTGAGGACGTAGATGGCATCGATCATTGCAAGCGGGTCGTAACCGGCTTTGGCCAGAAACTCTGCCCCGTAAGCATCTGCTTCGAGTTCATGTTCGCGGCCATAGCCTGCAGCAGCGGTGGCTGCAAGCGTGTTGGAAAGGTCGATCATCGACCCGCTACCCGTGGCGAGGGCACCGAGCCAGCCAAGCAGGGTACCCATGGTCTGGGTACTTTTACTGCGGTGGATGTGGCGCCCCACAACATGCCCGATCTCGTGGCCGATGATGCCGGCGAGTTCATCTTCGTTTTTAAGGTAAGCAACGATGCCGCGACTCACGAACACGTAGGCATCGGCCGTGGCCATCGCCTGGACGTCGGATGAATCCAGCACACTGAATGTATAGGTCTGACCAGCGTGCGGCGTGGCGGCCAATAACCGCTCGCCTATTTCGATAACGTATTCCTGCCAGGCTTCGTCTGCATACAAGCCACCACTTTCGCGCAGCTCGTTGTACATCTTTTCCCCATCACCGGCCGCATGGACCAATGTTGCGTTGATGCACAATGCAGCGACGGCAGCGATCGCAAACGCGTTCCTGCTAACGATTCGGATGATGGCGGTCACCGTGTTCAAACCAGCTTCCTCAAGCTTACCGCAATGAACGATTATTTCAGGGGCATCGGCTTTTACACCCGAGACGCCGAGAAACAGGTTAGACAGTATAGTCTGACCGGGTTCCGCTGAACCTCACATGAACCTCATATGAAGCTCGCGAGATACAACGGGTTCGCAAACCCATGGCAGGCGGCCTGCGAACAGTAAGGGGGATTTCTTCAGGCGGGGCCGTGAGTCCCGGCGAGGCCTGATTTCAGCCGTTTGACAGGGACCGATTACCGAAGCGCTTGCGGAAGCGTTCAACTCGACCGCCGGCATCCAGAGTTTTCTGCTTACCGGTGTAGAACGGGTGGCAGGCTGAGCAGACGTCCAGATGAATGTCTTCGCGCAGGGTAGAGCCCGTTTCGATGACATTTCCGCAGCTGCAGGTGGCTTTGATCTGGTTGTAGTCCGGATGGATGTCGGCTTTCATGGTCCGCTCGTGGTGGCTATTTTTTGAGGGCGCGCAGTGTAACAGACGGGTGGCGCTTCGCAAGCACCGCCAGGCGTACCCGGGGCTGAACCGCGCAGGAGTCGCCCACCGCACCATGCGGCAGACCAGCACAACCGCTATGCTCCGTATTCAATTCAGGATTCTAAATGACCGTCGAACGGACCGTCCGTCTTGCCATACCGGTACCCTTGCATCAGGCATTTGACTACGCTGTCCCCGACACGCTCGACATGCCGCATCCCGGGGCCCGGGTGCGCGCCAACTTCGCCAATCGACATCTGGTCGCTGTGTGTCTTGAGCAGAATCCGCAAGTCACCCACCCAAGCCTCAAGCCAATCCAGGAAGTGTTGGACGTTGTGCCCTGTCTGACCGCCGAACTGATGTCCCTGGCAGCCTGGCTTTCGGCCTACTACCACCATCCGATCGGCGAAGTCATCAATACCATCTTGCCCTCGGCGGCCGCGCGTGGTGCCAGCCTTACCTTCAAACACGAGCCACTGTGGGCAACCACAACGCAAACCGATGAGAGCGAGCGTCTGAAAGGTGCGCCGAAGCAGCAGGCTCTTCACACCTATCTTCGCGAACAGGGTCCAGCCGACATGGCGACGCTCCGGGAGGCAGGGTTTACCCGGGCTCAGCTCAACCCGCTGGTGCAAAAACACCTGATCCAGGAGTCGGGACCGACCCGGACAGAACTGGAAGCTCCGCTTACTCTCAACGCCGAACAGTCTTCTGCGCTGCAACAACTCGATCCGGCCCGTCTGGGTTACCGGACAACCCTGCTCGAGGGCATCACCGGCAGCGGCAAGACCGAGATCTATCTGCAGATGATCGCAAGTGTCGTTGAGCGTGGCCGCCAGGCCCTGATTCTGGTGCCCGAGATCGCCCTGACACCACAGACCGTGCAGCGTTTTGAGCGACGTTTCGGCGGCACCGGCGTGATGCATTCCAACCTGAGCGACGCAGCCCGTCTGAAAACCTGGCTTCAGTGCAGAAATGGCGATATCCAGATTCTCATCGGCACCCGATCAGCGGTGTTCACCCCGTTCGCCGATCTCGGTCTGATTGTGGTGGATGAAGAGCACGACTCATCGTTCAAACAACACGACGGTCTACGCTATTCAGCACGCGATGTCGCCGCCAAACGTGCGCAGGAACTGGACATACCACTCATTCTGGGCAGTGCAACACCCGCCCTCGAAACCCTCAACAATGCCATGACCGGCCGCTACCAGCACCTGCGACTGACCCGCAGAGCGGGTGGCGCGGCTATTCCAACGTGGCATCTGATCGATGTGCGCGGTCACATGCTGGACCAGGGCATCAGTCCGCCGCTTGCTAAAGTCATCTCGCATCACCTGGATGAGGGTAATCAGGTGCTGATCTTTCTGAACCGCCGCGGTTATGCCCCCAGCTACCTGTGCACCCACTGCAAATGGCGCGCGGCGTGCAGCGAGTGCGATGCAGCCCTGACGTACCACCACAATCCGCGGCGTTTGATCTGCCATCACTGTGGTCTGCGGGCAGGCGTGCCGGAGGTCTGTGCTGAATGTGGAGGCCATGCATTACTGGCCGTAGGGCTTGGAACGCAGCGAACCGAGGAAGGTTTGCGCGCCCGCTACCCCGACATTGCTCTGTTTCGTGTTGATCGCGACACCATGCGGACCCAGAAACGGCTGGAGGCTCAACTGGACGCAATCAATCAGGGCACGCGCGCTATTCTGGTCGGAACCCAGATGCTCGCCAAAGGGCATCACTTTCCCAACGTCACTCTGGTAGCGGTGCTCAATGCCGACAATGGTTTTCTGAGCACCGACTTTCGTGCCCCGGAGAGAACCGCTCAGATCATTACCCAGGTCGCCGGCCGATCGGGCCGCGAAGCAAAAGCCGGCGAGGTCTACATCCAGACCATGCAGCCCGACAATCCGATCCTGACGAGCCTCATTGAACACGGCTACCCGGGCTTTGCCGCCCGCGAACTCGATGTACGCAAAGGGGCTGGTTTTCCGCCCTTTCAGCCCATGGCCCTGATCCGGGCAGAAAGTGCGCAGGCCAGCAAAGCCACGGCTTTTCTCAAGCACCTGGCAAGCCAGGTCCCGAAACCACTGCTGGCCTTAGGCCCGGCACCCGCCCCCATCGCCCGCCTTGGTGGTCTTCACCGGGTGCAACTGATGATCATGGCCGACAACCGGAGCCTGCTGCACCGTGGTCTCAACGTCCTGCACGACCTGAAGGCGGAACGCGATGTGCGCTGGTCAATTGACGTGGATCCATATGATACGTTTTGAGTGGCCGCAATTTGGCCTATCATCGCGCGATGCCTAAAGACTTCGCCTCGCGGCCCAAAAATCCACCTCGGAAAACCACGCGCTATACCAAGCGGCCGGCTACCCCAACCCCCCGGGTGTTGCACGGCCCCAGTTTTTCCGCGGGGCTTCTCCTGGGTGCAATGGTGATCATTGGCGCGGCCTACCTGCCTGATCTTTTTGCCCGTGGTGAACCGGTGGTAAGGGCAGCCGAGCCGGGCGCAGAAACGCAGGTCAAATTCGAGTTTCACGAAATCCTGGAGCGGGCCGAAGTACCCGCTGACCCGGACATTTACGTTGACCCAGCAAAACCAGCTCGCACAGGCGGCGACTTTCTGCTGCAGGCGGCATCCTTCCGCCGGGCCGAAGATGCAGAGAAGCTGCGCGCCAACCTGATCCTCATGAACCTCCCCGCAGCCACCGCTAAGGTCCAGCTCGACAGCGGCGCCTGGTACCGGGTTCTGGTGGGTCCATTTGCGTCGCAAAGCGAGGCCGACAGGGCGGTGACCAAGCTGCGCGAACAGAACGTCCCGGTCATGTGGATCAGAAAAAAGCCCGCCTGACGGAATTTGAGGCCACAGTTGTATTCCGCCAACGCCGCCCCCAGTATCCTTTTTTGATCGCAAGGAACCTACTCCACCCATGCAGCAGCTGCACGGAACCACCATCGTCTGTGTGCGGGGCGCCAAGCAGGTCGCGCTCGGCGGCGACGGTCAGGTGTCGATGGGCCAGACCATCATGAAAGGCAACGCCCGCAAGGTCCGTCGCCTGCTCAACGATACCGTGATCGCCGGTTTCGCCGGTGGAACCGCCGATGCATTCACGCTGTTTGAGCGGTTCGAGGGCATGCTCGACAAGTATCACGGCAATCTGACCCGATCCGCCGTTGAACTGGCCAAGGACTGGCGCTCCGACCGTGCCCTGCGCCGTCTGGAAGCCATGCTGGTAGTCGCCGATCACACTGCAACCCTCCTGATCAGCGGTACTGGAGATGTGATCGAACCCGAGTTCGGCCTGATCGCCATCGGTTCCGGTGGACCGTACGCGCAGGCTGCGGCCACCGCATTGCAGAACAATACCGACCTTGATCCACTGACCATCGTGGAAAAATCCCTGGAAATCGCCGCCAGTATCTGCGTTTACACCAACAACAACCGAACCATAGAAGTACTCGATCTGAAATGACCCAGATGACCCCGAGAGAAATCGTTCACGAACTGGACCGGCACATCATCGGCCAGCAGCACGCCAAACGGGCGGTCGCCATCGCGCTGCGCAACCGCTGGCGACGGATGCAGCTCTCCGAAGAGCTTCGCCAGGAAATCACGCCCAAGAACATCCTCATGATCGGCCCCACCGGTGTGGGCAAAACAGAAATAGCGAGGCGCCTGGCGCGGCTCGCCAATGCACCGTTCATCAAGATCGAAGCCACCAAATTCACCGAGGTCGGCTATGTTGGCCGGGATGTGGAATCGATCATCCGCGATCTGATGGACATCGCGGTCAAAATGCTCCGCGAGGAACAGATGGCCCTGGTTGCCCATCGCGCAGAAGACGAAGCCGAGGAGCGCATCCTCAACGCGCTTCTGCCCGAACCCAGAGAGGCTGGTTTCAGAGACAAACCCGAAACGGATTCATCCACACGGCAGATCTTCCGCAAAAAGCTTCGCGAAGGCGAACTGGACGAGAAAGAGATCGACCTGCAGCTGGAGGCAACACCGGTAGGCGTAGAAATCATGGCGCCACCAGGCATGGAAGAGATGACCAGCCAGTTGCAGAGCATGTTTTCGAATCTGGGCGGCGGCAAAAAACGCAGCGCCCGGCTCAAGATCAAAGACGCCAAACGCAAACTGCGCGAAGAAGAAGCGGCACGCCTTGTCAACGAAGACGAAATCAAAGCCAAGGCGGTGGAACTGGTTGAGCAGACCGGCATCGTGTTTCTGGACGAACTGGACAAGGTAGCCAGACGCTCGGAAAGCACCGGTCCTGATGTATCGCGCGAAGGGGTGCAACGCGACCTGCTGCCGTTGATCGAAGGCTGCAGTGTCTCAACCAAATACGGCATGGTCCGAACCGACCACATTCTGTTTATTGCCTCAGGTGCTTTTCATCTGGCCAAACCGTCAGACCTCATCCCCGAACTGCAGGGTCGCCTGCCGATCCGGGTGGAACTGCGAGCTCTCACGCCCGAGGATTTCAAGCGCATTCTTGTCGAACCCAAGGCTGCGCTCACCGAGCAGTACCAGGCGCTGCTGGCAACCGAAGGTGTAGAACTGGAATTCACCGACGACGGGTTAAGTAAAATTGCTGAACTCGCCTGGCACGTCAACGAGATCACCGAAAACATCGGCGCGCGGCGCCTGCATACGGTAGTAGAAAGACTGCTGGAACAGACTTCGTTCGAGGCATCTGAATCGTCGGGAGACAATAACCGGGTTGTCATCGACGCCGAATTTGTCGATGCCCATATTGGAGACCTTGCCCGCGATCAGGATCTTTCGCGGTACATTCTGTAAATCTGTAAACATGCGCGCGCCCGACGACATCACCTACCACAAGCGCTCAAAAGTGCTGGACCTGCGTTTTGGCGACAAAACCTGTTCGCTGTCTGCGGAACTCTTAAGGGTGTACTCGCCTTCTGCGGAAGTCCGCGGTCACAGCGAATCGGAGCGCAAATTACAAACCGGTAAAAAACATGTGAGCATCACCGGCATCGAACCGGTGGGCAATTACGCAATCCGCCTGAGCTTCGATGATGGCCACGATTCAGGCCTCTACGCCTGGGACTACCTGGAAGACCTGGCTGATCATTCGGAACGCTACCTGCACACCTACCTGACCGAATTGAAGGCTGCCAACGCATCGCGGCTGCCAACAATCCCGGTGGGCCACTACCGACCGTAAAAGAGTAAACTTGAGCGCGCGATTACTCTAAAGAAGCACAGGTTTGTGAGCACCGACCCGTCAGATTCAGGCCAACCTTTAACCGGCGTCAGTTTTGGTTATGAGCGCGTGTCGCAGCAGGAAAAGACCCGCCGGGTAGCCGGTGTATTCAGTTCGGTAGCACAGCGCTACGACCTGATGAACGATCTGATGTCAGCCGGTACCCACCGGCTGATGAAGCGCATGATGGTCGAGCTGTCATCGGTTCAGCCCGGCAACCGGGTTCTTGATCTCGCCGGTGGCACCGGCGACATATCGGCCTTGCTCGCACAACGGGTTGGTGCACAGGGGCAGGTGGTACTGGCCGACATCAACCCGCAGATGATCGATGTGGGACGCGATCGACTCATCGACGCGGGATACCTTCAGGTCAGTTACGCGCAAAGCGCTGCGGAAAAGCTGCCCTTTAAAAATGGCAGTTTTGACTGCGCGACCATCTCCTTCGGGCTGCGCAATTTCACCGCAAAGGATCAGGCTCTGGCCGAATTGAATCGCGTGTTGCGACCGGAAGGAGTACTGCTCATTCTGGAATTCTCGCAGCCTGCCAACCCGATCCTCGAGACCGCCTATCACGCCTTTCAATCGTTCTGGCCGCTGATGGGTAAAGCGCTGGTGGGCGAAGGCGACTCCTACCGCTATCTGGTTGAGTCGATCAGAGTGCACCCGAGCCAGAAAGCGCTCAAGGTAATGATCGAAGACGCCGGTTTTCACAGCGTCACCTACCACAATCTGCTGGGTGGGATTGCCGCTATCCATCGAGGCCTGGCCGCGGGGCGCACATGAATCCGCTGGCTACGCTGCTGGCCGATGTTGCGACCTCCGCAGCCAACGCATCACTGCGTCTGGACGCGGAGCTTGCCCAGCGGGTGCAGAGGCTGAACGGCCGCGTGATGCTGATTGAAACCACCACACCGCCGAACCGCTGGACGTGCTCGGTGCATGACGGCCGCATCAACGTGGAACCCGGTGAGACCGTCAAGCCCAATGTGGTGATCCGCGGTGCGATTGCCGATCTGCTGACGGCACTCAACGGATCGTTCGATGGCATTCAGATCGACGGTGATGAAGCAACGTTGAGTGAATTCCAGGCGGCTTTCAAGGCCTTCAGACCAGACGTGTTCGGTCCGCTTCGCCAGGTTTTTGGTGACAGGAGTGCCGACCGGATGCAAGCAGCAGCAGAGGATCTGTTGGGTGCGGCCGAAGTCGCCCTACAGGGTTTGCGCGCCCTTGCGGCCGGGGCCGTTGACAGCGTCAAGGTCGAGGCGGGTAAACAGTTCGTCAGTACCCAGACCAAAGAGGCGTGGCTGGATACGCTCGACGAACTGAAACTCAAACTCGATCGACTCAGTGCCCGCACCGACATTCTGGAACGCAACGCCGACACCAGATCAGCAGACGTGGACTGATCTGTGCCTGTGCTCGACACCACTGTCGCAAAGCGTCTCGGCGAAATCATTCACACAGCCTGTCGCTTGCGTCTCGACACGCTGATACCCGCCGTGGGTGAAAATGATCACGCGCTGCTGCGGCTGCTTAACCTCGGGGGGCGGGTTTCCCCTCTCAAGCTCATCTCAACCGAAGGCAAAACCGATGGGCGGCGGCTGCGTGAAGCACTCGAGTTGCTCGGTCCGGTCTTTATCAAGTTCGGTCAACTGCTGTCTACCCGCCGCGATCTGCTGCCAGCGGAGATCGCCGACGAACTGGCCCGTCTGCAGGACCAGGTTGCCCCGTTCAGCGGCTACCAGGCACGCGACATGATGCAAGCCTCGCTCGGACCCGAACGCTACTCGCAGATCGCTGCTTTCGAAATCGACCCCATGGCATCCGCATCGATCGCCCAGGTCCACGCGGCCTCTCTGAAAAGTGGCGAGGCGGTAGTGGTCAAGATTGTCCGACCAGACATCCAGACCACCATCGTCAACGATCTGGCAGTTCTGACCACCCTGTCGACGTGGGTGGATCGACACATCAAGGAAGCCCGCCGGCTGCACCTTCCTGCGGTGGTTGCAGACTACGAACGCACCATTCTTCTGGAACTCGACATGTGTTCGGAAGGCGCTAACGGCCAGCAACTGCGCGACAATTTCGCCGAATCACCACTGCTCTATGTGCCTCGTGTGCACCATAGCCTCACTACCCCTGAGGTACTGGTTATGGAGCGGGTATACGGCATACCCATCAGCAACCTGACTGCCCTTAACGCCGCGGGTGTCAACATCAAGGTCCTCGCGGAACGTGGTGTCGAAACGTTTTTTACCCAGGTGTTCGTGCACAACTTTTTTCACGCCGACATGCCCCCCGGCAATATCTTTGTAGATGCAACGGATCCTGAGCAGCCCCGCTACATTGCCCTCGACTGCGCCATCATCGGCACGCTGACTGAGCGTGATCAGGAATATCTTGCGCGCAATCTGATGGCCTTTTTCAATCGTGACTACCGTCAGGTCGCGCGCCTGCACCTGGAATCCGGCTGGATTCCTCCCCACAGCGATGCAGTCGCGTTTGAGAAAGTCATCCGCGAGGTGTGCGACCCGATCTTCGCCAAACCATTGAACGAAATATCTTTCAGTCACTTTCTGCTGCAGCTTTTTGAAACTGCCAGAGCTTTCGACATGGAGGTTCAGCCGCAACTTGTGCTTCTGCAGAAAACCCTGCTCTATATCGAGGGTTTGGGGCGCCAGCTGTATCCTCAGCTGGACTTATGGAAGACTGCCAAACCCTTTATGGAAAACTGGATGGAAGAGCGCATGGGACCAATGGCCACGGTGCGGGCAATCGCCGATCGTGCTCCGGAACTTCTGCAGCAACTGCCCAAGCTCCCGGAACTGATGCTCAATGCATCGAGTCAGCTCATGCGCCTGGAGGCCAGTGTGGCCTACCAGCAAACCAATCTGAATCAGATTGCAGATACGCTAAAAACACTCAATCGCGGCAGTCGGCTGCGCCGCTGGACTGGCGTTTTGTGCCTCGGCACAGCAATCCTTGTGCTGTGGACCCCAATGACGAGCGCGTTGTCGACAAGCGGGACGCCTGTGGCAGTCGGTTTGCTGGCAGCTGTCGCTGGTCTGGTGCTGCTGCTACGTCTTTAGGAGACGATTAAAACCATGGACACCACCGCCCTGATCGATGAACTGACGCTCGTTTTAGAATCACGCAAGAATCAGAACGCCGATGAAAGCTACGTTGCAGCCCTGTTCAATCAGGGTATTAACAAAGTGCTGGAAAAAGTCGGCGAAGAAGCAGTCGAGGTCATTATTGCAGCCAAAGACGCGAGCGCCGGTGAGCGCAACGCCGATCTGATTCATGAGGTCGCCGACCTGTGGTTTCACACGATGGTTCTTCTGGTTCACCTCGACCACAAGCCGCAATGGGTGCTGGACGAACTGGCCAGCCGTTTCGGGGTGTCAGGGCACGCCGAAAAGGCCGCACGGGAGCAATAGATCGAATGTGCCGCTGATCGCGTGCGATGAGCCGCTGATCGCGCGCAAAGTGTCGAAGTGCTCACCAGAAACCAAACGAAATGCACTCTGCACGATCTTAAGCCTTATAATGGCCGCCTCGGGGCGTTAAGTGTGGCCCCACACGGAGACAGACTATGTTTGGAGGATTCGGCCTCACGGAACTGCTGGTCATACTGGCCATCGTTCTACTCATCTTTGGACCCAAGCGCCTGAAAAACATCGGCTCTGATCTGGGCAACGCAATCAAGGGTTTCCGCACCGCAGTCACCGACGATGATGAAGCAACCAAAGCTGCGACCATCGAAAAATCTGACGCGATCGAAGGCGAGGTAACCAAAACGGAAAGCAAACAGGACACGCATGTTTGATATCGGCTTTCCGGAACTGATCCTGGTGGCCGTCGTCGGTCTGCTGGTCATTGGTCCGGAACGGCTGCCTGAGACTCTGCGTACGCTGGGCTTGTGGTTCGGTCGCATGCGTCGCAGTTTTTTGTCGGTCAAAACCGAAATCGAAAAAGAAATCGGCATGGACGAAGTCCGTCGGCAGCTGCACAACGAATCGATCATGGAGGAAATGAAACGGATCGAAGCCCAGGTTAAAAAAACTACCGACGGTGTAAGCAGATCCATAAACGACACCATGCAGGAAGCAACCATTCATCCTTCGCCCAAGGGTCATACAGACGCAGCGGCAGAGAAAGAAGCAGAAGCAGAAGTGTTCCCCACCATCACCGATTCATCTGACGATCCCGCTAAACCATCCGAGGCAGGCGACACCAAGGTTCAAAGTGGCTGAAACAACACAGAAGCAAATCGCCGCCGATGCTCATGACGAGAAGGTAGACAGCGACGAACAGCCGTTCCTGAGCCATCTCATTGAGCTGCGCGCGCGTATTCTGCGTGGCCTCGTGACCGTGCTTGTGCTGTTTTTTCCGATCTACTTTTTTTCTCAGGAACTGTACACGTTCGTGGCAGCACCTCTCATGGCGAGCCTGCCTGACGGGGGCAACATGATTGCCACCGATGTGGCGACACCGTTCATCACCCCGCTCAAGCTGAGTATTTACGCAGCGCTATTTGCTGGCATGCCAATCCTGCTCCATCAGATCTGGTCTTTCGTCTCCCCCGGGTTGTACCTTCACGAAAAGAAATTTGCAGTACCGCTGCTTGTTTCGAGCATCACGCTTTTCTACCTCGGCATGGCATTTGCCTACTACATCGTCTTTCCGGTGATATTTGCCTTCATGGCGGCCATCGCCCCCGAAGGCGTCACCATGATGACCGACATCAGCCGTTACCTGGATTTTGTGCTGAAGATGTTTTTCGCCTTCGGCTTTGCTTTTGAGATTCCGATCGCAACCCTTTTGATGGTCTGGTCTGGCATATCCACCGCAGACTCATTGGCCCGTAAACGGCCGTATCTCATTGTGGGTTGTTTTGTGCTGGGCATGCTACTGACACCACCAGATGTGGTATCGCAGCTGTTGCTTGCCATACCGATGTGGATATTGTTCGAGGTCGGGGTATTTTTTGCGCGCTTTATCGAACAGCGCGATCAGAATATGACATGAGGCCTATCGGTCCAGCACAAAGGTAGCTGGTCCGTCGTTGACCAGTTCTATCTGCATGTCGGCACCGAACTCGCCAGTCGCCACGCGATCGAATCGCTCGCGCAATGCGGCTACGAATTCAGCAAAGCGTTCACGCGCAACGTAAGGCTCGGCAGCCGTGCTGAAACCCGGTCGATTGCCCCGCGAGGTATCGGCTGCAAGCGTGAACTGAGAAACCACCAGCAACTCACCCCCAACCTGCCTGATATCTGCATTCATCGGTTTGTCGGCGTCGGCGAAAATCCGTAAGCCCACAACTTTGTCTGCGAGCCAGCGGATCTGCTCCGGCCCATCATCGGGAAACACACCAACAAAAATCAGCAATCCTGCGCCAATCTGCGCAATTGGCTCATCATGAACTCTGACGCAAGCTCGTGTAACCCGCTGAAGCAACAATCTCACGCAGGTACCTCAGGCCGACCTTGAGGTATAACCCTGAAATCTGCCTTCAGGCTCTTGCCTCATTTGCGGTTCGCTTACGCTGAGTCTCTGTTAAGTAGACCTTGCGAATGCGGATTGACTTGGGTGTAATTTCGACTAACTCATCGTCATCAATGAATCCGAGCGCTTCTTCAAGATTCAGCAGGATTGGTGCCGTGAGAATCACGTTTTCGTCACTTCCCGATGCCCGCATGTTCGTCAGTTTCTTTTCTTTCATCGGATTCACGGTCAGGTCGTTGTCGCGACTGTGAAGGCCAACAACCATGCCTTCGTAGACCGGATCGTTGGGTCGCACCATCATGCGGCCACGACTCTGCAGGTTGAACAATGCAAACGCGACCGCCTTGCCTTCGGCGATCGACACCAGGACCCCTCTGCTTCTTTGCCCGATCTCGTCTTTGAACTTTGTTCTGAAGCCATCCGATGCAAAGGTCATGATTCCTGTGCCTGATGTCATGGACAGGAACAGTGGGCGATAGCCCATTACCCCGCGGGTCGGTATCCGGTAACGCAGGTCAACCCGGCCCTTGCTGTCCGGAAGCATCTCCAGCAACTCACCGCGGCGCGAACCCAGGCTTTCCATAACTTTGCCCTGATGTTGTTCTTCAATATCAAGCGTGAGTATTTCATACGGCTCCAGCACCACACCGTCGACTGTTTTATTAATAACCTGCGGACGCGAAACAGCCAGCTCATAGCCTTCACGTCGCATGGTTTCGATCAGCACCGAAAGATGCAACTCACCCCGGCCAGACACCCTGAAGCGATCGGGGTCAGCGGTGTCCTGCACCATCAGGGCGACGTTGTGAGACGCTTCACGCATCAGACGTTCACGGATCTGCCGGCTTGTTACAAACCTGCCTTCTTTGCCAGCGAAAGGTGAGGTATTCACACAGAACGTCATCGTCAGCGTTGGTTCGTCGACCACCAGCGGCGGTAACGCTTCGGGTCGCTCGGGCGAACACAGCGTGTCGGAGATGGCGATATCTTCCACGCCGGTAATACACACGATGTCACCGGCGGATGCCTCTTCCCGCTCAATGCGACCGAGACCCCAGTAACCGAGGATCGAAAGTATCTTCGCCCGGCGAACACCACCGAAGCGGTCAACCACGACAACGGGCATATTCCGCACCGCCCGACCACGTCTGATCCGGCCAATGCCCAGAACGCCAACATAGCTTGAATAGTCGAGTGAGCTGATCTGTAGCTGCAGCGGCCCATTCATATCCACGTTGGGCGGCGGCACCTTGCAGACAACCTGGTCGAGCAACGGTTTCATGTTGTCGGCCATCTGATCCAGTTCTAGACCGGCAATGCCTAACGTGGCGGAGGTATAGACCACCGGGAAGTCGAGCTGCTCATCGCTGGCGCCCAGACTGTCGAAAAGGTCAAACACCTGGTCCATAACCCGATGCGGATCCGCACCATCACGATCCACCTTGTTGATCACAACAATCGGGCGCAGGCCCGCGGCAAAGGCTTTCTGGGTCACAAAGCGGGTTTGTGGCATGGGTCCGTCTACCGCATCCACCAGCAGCAGAACCGAATCCACCATCGACATGATCCGTTCAACTTCTCCGCCAAAGTCAGCGTGCCCGGGGGTATCGACGATGTTGATGCGCACACCCTCGTACTCGATAGAAGTGTTTTTAGACAGGATGGTGATGCCGCGCTCTTTTTCCAGCTCATTGCTGTCCATGACTCTTTCGCCCATGCTCGCCGAGACCGTGCCGGTCTGCTGCAGCAGGCAATCCACGAGTGTCGTTTTGCCGTGATCGACGTGGGCGATGATGGCGACGTTGCGGAGGCTTTGAATGCTCACTAGACTGCGCCGCCTTCGTTAACTGGCTTCATTTATTTGATGTCGCTGAAAAAAGGTGCGCGATTATGGACGAACAACACAAGGCTGTCGCGCTGATTTCAGGCGGTCTTGATTCTATGCTCGCCGCCAAGGTGATCATGGAACAGGGTATCCACGTCGAAGGTATCAATTTTTTTACCGGTTTTTGTGTCGAAGGTCACACCCACGCGATCCGCCAGAGAGATCGAGCCAGACCCAAGCGCAACAACGCCCTGTGGGTTGCCGAGCAGCTGGGGATTAAGCTCCACATCATCGATGTGATCGATGAATACAAAGACGTGCTGCTTAATCCCAAGCACGGTTACGGCAAACATCTGAACCCGTGTCTGGACTGCAAGATTTTCATGGTCAACAAGGCGCTGGCCTGGTCTTTCATGGAAGACAACGGTTTTGATTTCATCATCACCGGTGAAGTCATCGGCCAGCGACCGATGAGTCAACGAAAAGAGACCATGCCCATCATCGCCAGGGAATCCGGGGCTGATGACCGGCTGCTGCGCCCCCTGTGCGCCCGAAACCTCCCGCCAACGCTGCCAGAGCGGGAAGGCTGGATCGACCGCACCAAACTCTATGACTTTCATGGCCGCAATCGCAAACCGCAGATCGAACTGGCAACAAAGTTTGGCTTCACCGACTGGGCACAACCCGCTGGAGGCTGCTGTTTTCTGACCGACGAACAATATTCGGCCAAACTCACTGACCTGTGGACCGCCCATGGCCCCCGGGAATACGAGCTCGACGACATCATGCTGCTCAAGGTGGGTCGTCACATCCGCCCGGCGGCCAATTTCAAGCTGATCATCGGGCGCGAAGACGGCGAGAACCGCTACCTGGAGGGATATCGCAAGCAGTTCACCTCCCTGTATTCCACCAGCCACAACGGTCCTTTGTGCCTGATCGATGGCAACGCCTCGCGCGACGATGTTGCCCTGGCCGCCCGCATACTCGCCCGCTACAGCCAGGGCCGCAGCGCCGATCTGGTCTCGGTCTGCGTGCAACACCTCGGAGGTGTCGACGAACAACTGAGTGTTGCCCCTCTCGCCCCGGCTGATTTACTCGAAGAATGGCATGTTTGACGCGGCAGCCGATGTTGAACTCGACACCCGCGGCCTGCTCTGCCCCCTGCCGGTGATCCGCACCCAGGACCGGATCCGTACCCTCGCGGACGGTACCACCCTGGACGTGCTCGCCACTGATCCCGGCGTATTGCACGACATACCGGCCTGGTGCCGCGTCCACGGTCATGAGTTCCTTGATTCCACCCAAGCCGATCGAGAACTTCGTCTGCGGCTTCGCGTGTGTAAAAAACCCTGATCTTTCGACCGACTGCACCGGTAAAACATGACCCACGCCGCATAAAGGCGCGCGACCGGGTGCCAATCGATGCCCGATGGCGCAAACTAGGATTCATGCTCTGCACACCTATGTTTATTCGATCCGGGTTTATTCGATCCGGGTTTATTCGATCCGCGTTTATTCGATCCGCGTTTACTCGATCGGCGCTGCTCCTTACTGGTCTGACAACTTTGTTCATGCTCCTTGCTGACACCGGCAATGCGGCAACACAGATCTACCGGATCGTCGACGAGCAGGGTAACGTCACCTTCACCGACCGGCCACCGCGCGAAAACGACCAGGCGACCACTGAAGTGGGTCTCGATGAACTCAACACATTTGAAGTCGAAGACGTCATCGGCAAAGGCGATGAGATCTGGATGTCTAACCTCGGTGCCAATGACCCGGATCAGGTTGTGACGCAAGAGGTGGCATACACGATTGCCCAGATTCTGACGCCCGCAAACGATGAAACCATCCGCGAAAATGCCGGGAATATGCAAATTACCACCCGGATCGTGCCGCAACTGCAGCCGGGCCACTCGCTGCAGCTGGTTTTCGATGGTTCACCCCATCAAGCGAAGCCTGCCAACAGCACCTTCACGCTGACCAACGTTGACCGTGGAACCCACCAGATCGCCGTGCGAGTTGTGGATAGTGCCGGGGAGGTCAAATTCAGCGGAGCGTCGTCGACGTTTCACATGATGCGCGCAATCGCCACCCCACGAGCCACCCCGCACTGACCCAAAGCCGTCCTGACCCAGGTGCTGACCCTCCTGCGGTTGCTCGACCCCGACAATTTCAAAACCCCCTCTTGACCTTTTTCGGTGCACGCCCTACTTTGGTGCAACACGTCTGGTGCAAGATTCAACCTCGACTGAGCTGTGATTATGTCGAAACAGGCGC
>JAQBYL010000493.1 GCA_027622495.1 Pseudomonadota bacterium | reverse complement strand
CTGCGGTCAGCTTGTTCGTTCGTATGGTCCTGATCGTCTTTACTTTAATGTTTTTTGCGGCTGTGATCGGCTATTGTCGCGTGCTCACAAAAGCTCCGACCCGATAGACGTGGCAGATCTAAACACAGATCAGAAGTACCAGGGCATCCGAAGCCAATTCGGCGGCCGGCGAGCTCAGGCAAACGGGTATCGTTTCGACTTCTTCTTCCAAAGCGAGCAACGCATCGTGCTCGCATCGCTCAAACGGGATCTTGCACCGATCCTGGACATCGCATGTGGCTCCGGCCTCATGGTCAGACCGCTTCCGACTGACGACATCCTCGGTCTGGATTTCAATCAGCAGGCATGCGTGGATGCCCGCGCAAACGGCATCCCTATTATCCGTGGTGACGCATTCGCTCTTCCGCTGGCTGATCAGACCATCGGCCAGGTGATCAACTGCCAGTTCCTGAATCAGCAGACAAGTGAACAGACACAACTGTTCGTTGCCGAGGCAGCACGGGTGCTCAAGCCGGGCGGCAGACTCATTCTTACCTGGCGGCACGCTGAATCTCTGATCCACAAAGGTGCAGCTGCACTGTTCGAGTTTATCGACGGTATGCGTGGCTGTGAGCGATTCCCGCAGTTCACGCATCCAATGGCAGAGCTCGAATCAATGTGCACTGCTGCCGGTCTGACCGTGTGTAAAAAAACCGTCACTCCGCCCATCGGTTTTCTGCCAAAGCTTGCACCTGACAACCCGATCAGCATGCTTGCTGGGGCATCACTGCACATGGTTGCTGACAAGGGGTGAACGTTCGCTCAGCACTTGAAGGTGACGCCACGGCCTGGAATCAGCTGGTCGAACAAAACCCACAAGCAACCTTCTTTCACCTCTGGCAGTGGCGTGAAGTTGTGCAGACGAACTTCGGTTTCACACCGCACTATCTGATCGCCGAAGACTCATCAACCACCCGCGGCATTCTGCCGCTCTTCCATGTAACACGTCCGCCATTCCCGAGCGCGCTGATCTCTACACCATTGTGCACCTATGGCGGCAGCGTAGCCGATTGCGATCAGGCCCATGCTGAGCTTGATCTGGCTGCACAAAAACTCGCTCATGAACTCGGGGTCGCATACCTGGAAATGCGTGATCTGCATCAGCAGCGCGAAGGTTATGTTCTACGCGACAGTTACGCTTCGTTCCGCAAGATTCTGCCCGAGCGGATTGACCACACACTGAAGGCAATCCCGGTCAAACAACGCGCAGAAATCCGCAAAGGGATCAATGCGGGTGGATCCACCCGCAGATCCCGCAATCTGGATGAGTTTTTCAGGATCTATTCCACGAGCGTGCGAAACCTCGGTTCTCCAGTCTTCCGACGCTCGTACTACCAATCGCTGCTCGACGTGTTCGGCGATCAGGCAGAGATCATCACGGCCTATGCTGATGGCGTAGGCATATCCAGCGTGATGATCTTCTGGTTCCGCGACGAAGTGCTGCTTTACTATGGCGGCAGCCTGCCCGCCGCGCGGGAGCTGCGATCCACTCAATTCATGTACTGGGATGTTATGAACCAGGCCGTGGAGCGCGGCACCCGCCTCTTTGACTTCGGTCGCAGCATCAAGGACACCGGCACCTACAGATTCAAAAAGCTCTGGGGTTTCGAACCAGGCCAGCTGTCATACAACTACCATCTGGTGAGGGCAGCCACTGCACCCGATCTGCGCCCGGACAACTTCCGTATGCTGACCAACCTCTGGTCACATCTGCCTCTGCCCCTGGCTAACCGGTTAGGTCCGTTCGCCGCCCGCCTGATCGTCTGACAAGCCATCCCACCGATTGACGGAGGCGTAACAGCCAGCGGCAATCTGTGCCGCAAATGGCGGCAACACGGTAAATTCAGACAACAGGCTGATCATCCGGTCGACTGCACCTTTGCGTCTGAACCACAACAGGGCACTCGCGCTCCAGGAGATGTTGCGAATGCGAAAGAAAGCTTCGGCGTCATCAAAGTCATGTGGATGAGAATAAAACCACAGGGCATCAGCCTTGGCCGCCGCAGCACGGCTCAACACCATCGAACGCGGCAGAAAGCGGAAATATATTCCGCCGAGAAACGGCAGTTGTTTAGGCCCGAAGCGGCCAACAGGCGCTGGAAATTCGAGCAGACCGTTCGCCCAGCGGAAGGTGGTCTTCGGCACACCAGGAAAGCCGAAGTAAGGGTGCGAGACCGGCAGCACACTGGACGAATATTCAAAACCGAGATCACCCAGCACATCGACCGCCCACACGCTTTCGCGGGTCAGTGAAAAATTCGGCGCGCGGTAACCCACAACAGGCTGTTGTGCGAGGTCCTGCAGTAGTGCTCGCGCGTCATCGGTCTCCTTACGGAATACCATGGCATTCTGCTGCGGCAGCATGACGTGATCCCATGAATGCAGCGCAACCTCATGACCGCCATCCGCGATCGCACGCACAATCGCAGGCGCTGTCTGAGCCGCGGTGCCGACAATGAAGAACGTCCCTTTGACACCCAACTCATCCAGGCACTCAAGTACCCGCCTGGTAGTCTCATCAAAACGTTGTGGCAGATCAGCACTCGGGCGCGTGTCTTCAAGGTCGTAAGTAAATGTCAGATCACGCACTAGATATTGGTGTACTTGCGATGGAAATAATTGACGAATACAGCGTTGGGTAGAAAACGCATCGCGTTGTTGCGAACAAACTGTCTGAACCGATTGCGTGGAACATACCAGCCAACGGCTGCGCGGGTGGCAGGTTGAATATCGTCGATCACCGGGCGCGTCTCTTTTTCATAGAGCTCGAGGGCCTCACTGACGGGTAGATCTGCCAGGGCTTGCGCAACCCGCATGCCGCCGTTGACCGCAGCACCCGCACCTCTTCCGGAAAACAGGGTCAGGCAGTGTGCTGCGTCGCCCACCAGAACCACCCGTTTTGTGTGCCAGGTCTTCGCCTCGATCTGCATGAGCGCGTCCATGTAGATGTCTTCGCCTGAAGGGCATTGCTTAAGCACTTTTTCGATCGCCCCTCCGGCACCTTCAAAGGCGCTGTGAAGGATGGCTGGTCGTTCGCTGCGGGGTACAACGTCCCGGCGCGGATCCGCCCACACGAATACGTTGCCGATATCACTTTGTCCGG